>DATIGZ010000378.1:0-23057 GCA_035481255.1 Sphingomonas sp.
GCGCTGGCACCGGACGGCGGGCTGCGCTTCGGCTGGCCCGGCGTCTATGTCGAGGCACGCTTTCGCGGCAGCGCGGTCCGCGTCCGGTTCGACGCGCCGACCGACCATATCCGCCTGTCGATCGACGGTGCGGAGCATCGGGTGTTCCGCGCGGCCGGGCTGGTCGATTTAACGATTTCCGGCTTGTCTCCCGACCTGCATGTCGTGCGGTTGGAGAAGCTGACCGAGACCCAGTCGGGATCAAGCCGTTTCATCAGCTTTGAAGTGCCCGGCGGCACCGCGCTGGCCCCCCGGCCGCGCAAACGCCAGATCGAGTTCATTGGCGACAGCTTCACCGTCGGTTACGGCAACACCGCGCCCGGCCCGGATTGTACGCCTCAGCAGGTGCATGACCTGACCGACACCACCCAGGCGTTTGGGCCGCTGGTGGCCCGGGCGATCGGTGCCGACTACCGGATCCACGCCTATTCGGGCTTTGGCATGGTTCGCAACTATAGCGGCAACGCGCCGGATCAGAGCCTGCCCGCATTATATCCGCGCGTGATTCCGGGAGAGCCGGACGTCGAGATTCCCGATCGCGGATGGCAGCCGGACACGATCGTCATCAACCTTGGCACCAATGACTTCTCGACCCCGCTCAAGCCGGGCGAGGCATGGCGCGACGCAGCGGCGCTGCGCACCGCCTGGCGCGACCGTTATGTGGGGTTCGTTACCGGGCTTACCGCGCGCAACCCGCAAGCGCGGTTCGTGCTGATGGGATCGGATAGCTTCTTCGCCGACGTCGAGGCGGTCGCGGCGCGGCTGCGGCCGAACCTCGGCAAGCGCGTGCGGACGGTGCGCTTCACCAGCCTCGCGCTGACCGGCTGCCACGGGCACCCCTCGCTCGCCGATCACCTGCGGCTGGCGGCGCTGGCCGGCGGCGCGATCACCGCCGGCTAGGCCTTATACCGCGCAGCTTCCCGCCGTCGCGCGGTGGCGAAGCGCCTTGCCGCCGGCCTTGCCGGTGAGCTTGCCGCCCTCGATCACCGCCGTTCCGTTGACGATCAGGGTGCGCACGCCTTCGCTGGTCAGCTCCGGTTCGAGATAGGTCGCGCGCGGGCGATACCCCTTGGGATCGAACACGACGATATCGGCGAAATAGCCCGTCTTGAGATGCCCGCGCCGGTCGAGCTTGTAGAAGTCGGCGGTGCGCCCCGTGCTGGAGTTGATGAAGGTGGCGATGTCGATCGCCTTCTCCGCCACGACATATTTGGCGTATTTGGTCGGGAACGTGCCGTACATGCGCGGATGGCCCGCCGAACCGTCGGACCCGGTCATCACCCAGGGTTGCTTCATCAGCAGCTTGATGTCCGGCTCGATCATGTTGAACGAGACGATCGGCGATCCGCGACCCTGATCGGCGAGGATGATGCGGATCGCGGCCTCGACGGGATCGACCTTCCAGCCGGCCGCGACCGCGTCGAGCCGCTTGCCCGCCCAAGGTTGGCCCGCACCGCGCAGCAGCACCGCATTGGCGCCGCCGCGACGGACGAGGTTGGGTGCCATCTCGGCGACGATGCGCGCGCGGTCGGCGGGGGTTTCGAGGCGCTTGACCAGCGCCGCCGCACCGCCGTCCTGCGCCCAGCGCGGGACGAGCGAGGCGACCAGACCCGAGCCCGAGGCCTCATAGGGATATTGGTCGGCGGTGACATTCTGTCCGGCGGCGCGTGCCGCTTCGACCGCCGCGACGATCTCGCCCGCCTTGCCATGGACGTCGGCGCCCAGCGCCTTGATGTGCGCGAAATGGACCGGAAGGCCGGCGGTGCGCCCGATCTCGATCGCCTCGGCCACCGAGTTCATGAGACCGATCGAATAGGAGGATTCATCGCGCTGATGGGTGTCGTAGATGCCGCCGCGTTTTGCCGCCTCGCGTGCGAGGGCGATGACTTCGGGGGTCTTTGAAAAGCTCTGCGGAGCGTAGAACAGACCCGAAGACAGGCCGAACGCGCCTTCGCACACGCCTTGCGCGGTGATCGCCTTCATCTGATCGAGCTCGGCGACCGTCGGTTCGCGGTCGTCATTCTTAAGCACCTTCACCCGCACCGCGCCGAAACCGACAAAGGTTGCGACATTGGGGCCGACGCCACCGGTATCGACATGGTCGAGCAAGGCCTTCACCGTGCCCGCACCCTGACCATAGCCGTCAACACCGGTGAAGATCGTCGTCACGCCCTGAGTCAGCCACGGCTCGACCAGTCGCTCCTGCGGGGTCTTGCCCCAGACAAAGGCGTCCGAATGGGTGTGCGGGTCGATGAAGCCCGGCGCGACGATCAGCCCCCGGGCATCGACCCGCTTCGCACCGGGATATTTCTTCCCCGCGCCCAGCCCCACCGAGACGATCTTGTCGCCGATGACGACGACATCACCGATGACGGGCGTGGTGGAGCTGCCGTCATAGATGGTGCCGCCGGCGATCACGGTCGCCTGAGGCGCCGTTGCTTGCGGGGCGGGCGCGGAGGCCGCCGTGGCACCAGGAAGCATGGCCACGGCGGCGAGGAGAAGGGATTTGCGCATGGTCAGTTCGTCCGGCTGAAGTGAAGCGTGACGCGCGGAATTTCGAGCGTGAAACCGCGAGCGTCGTCATCGGGAATAAGGGTCAGCGGTTCGGCCTTGAAGGCGCCGTCCGGCCCGCGCTTGAGCGTCCTGGCCGGGGTGCGGCTGCCATCGGCGCGCTGGATGGTCAGCACGATCGTGTCGTCCTTCGCCTCGATCCAATAGGTCGCGGCGAGATTGGGGTTGCGATAGACGCCATTGAGCGCGCTGCCGTCCGCGCTCGGCGCGCCGATCGCGGGCAGGCCTTCATTGAGCGCCGCGATGACCTTGTCCGCGTGCGGCGCGGGATCGACCGCACCGTTGTTGCAGAGAAGCGCGACGCCGATGCGCTTCTCACGCAGATGACCGTAGAGCGTCTTGAAACCCGCAGCGCCGCCCGTGTGGTGGAACCAGTGATCGCCGACCAGCAGCGCATTGCCATAGGCGATGCCACGCCCGGTACGCAGCGCGGGCGCGCCGTTCAGGAACTTGCCCGGCTCGGCCATCCATTTGGTGATCGCCGGGGTCCACACCTTGTGCCCGGTGTCGATATCATAGTCCCATTTGGCGAGATCGCTCACCGTGGTGATGAGGCCGCCCGATCCGCCGAACAGCGGATATTCATCGGCGTCGGTGACCTTGCCGTCTTTCGCGACATACCCCTTCGCCACATTGGCATCGGCGGTGCGGCTGCCCAGCATCATGAAGCTGCGTGTCATGCCCAGCGGCTTCAACACCTTGTCGTTGACATAGGTCTCGAAGGGCTGGCCGGCGGCGCGCTCGACAATCTCCGACAGCAGCAGATAGCCGCCATTGGTATAGTCGTACCGCGTGCCCGGTTCGAACTTCGCGTCCTGCTGCCGGTACACCGCCTCGAGCGCCTGCTTGCGCGTCGGCGTCGAGATGCGGTCATAGCCCTCGATGGCCATCAGCGAGAGCGAGTCACGCACGCCGCCGGTCATGTTGAGCAGCATCTGCACCGTCACCTTGTCGGCATAGGGCGCAAGCTCCGGGATGTATTTGCGGACGCTGTCGGTCAGCTTCACCTTCCCCGCAGCCACCTGTTGCAGCAGCGCGACCGCGGTGAACTGCTTCGAGACCGATGCCGCATAGAATTGCGTATCGGTCCCGATCGCGCGGCCCGACGCGATATCGGCGAGCCCGGCATTGACCAGTTCGGCGGGCTTGCCGTTGCGGAAGATGCCGACCGCGCAACCCGGCTGCGCCCCGTCCTGCACCCCAAGCGCAGCGCGGATGCGGCCGGACGCAGCCGGGTCGGCGGCGCTTGCGGGCGATGCCGCCAACGCCGCCAGGGGAAGTACCATCAACCCGATCTTCATCCCGTCTCTCCCCTATTTTACGCCAATCAGAAGTTCAGGCGGACCCCGCCGACGAACTGGCGGCCGATCGTATCGAACAGGCCGCGCGTGGTGCCATAGCCGCCCGCGCCGGTGATCGGCGGATCGGTGTCGAGCAGATTCTGCACCGCCGCGAACAGCGCGACCTTGCTCCCCTCCCCCTTCGGCTTGAGCAGCGTCACCTCGCCCGACAGGTCGAAATAGACGCGGCCCTTCACGGTCAGCTTGTCGAGGTCCTTCGCGGTCATCGTCCGGTCGATAAAGCCGCCGCCGACATAGCGCGCGGTACCGCTGAACCGGAAATCCTCAGCGACGTAGCTGGCGTTGAAATTCGCCTTCCAGCGCGGGTTGCCGCCCAGCGCCGCCACGGTCGACTGCGCCATGCTGTTGTCGAGGCGAGTCTTGCTGATGCCATCATCCAGTTCGGTCTTGATGAGATAGTTGACCAGGGTCTGGAAGGTGATGCGGTCCGCGCCAACGGGCAGCGAATATTGCAGTTCGACATCCACGCCGCGAGTCATCGCGCTGGCGAGATTCACCGGCCCGCTGAACACGCTGACAATGCGGCCGGCGGTATCGCGCGTGATGAACGCGCAGGCCGAGGTGTTGACCGTGAAACACTGCTGCACCGTCGCCGCAGGCGTGATCTGGATGATCGCGTCCTTGATCTTGATGTCATAGTAATCGACCGACAGGCGCAGCCCGGGAACCGCGGTCGGGGTCAGTACCAGACCGCCGGTGAAGGTGTCGGCGATTTCCGGCTTCAGGTTCGGGTTGCCCGCCGTCAGCGCGGTGACGAGATAGCTTTGTCCCAGATAGCGCGGGTCGAAATCGGTGACGTTGAGGTTCGAGCTGCCGCTGCGCTGGAACAGCTCGGCAAGCGAAGGCGCGCGGATATCGCGCGAGCGCGTGGCGCGGAACCGGATCGAATCGTTGAGCGAGTAATCGAGCCCCGCCTTCCACGTCTCGACCGTGCCCGAGGTGCTGTAGTCGGTGATGCGGCCCGCAAGGTCGAGACTCAGCCGGCTGCCCATCGGCGAGTCCTTGAGCAGCGGCACCATCAACTCGCCGAACAGCTCCTTGACGTGCACCTGCCCCGAATAGGGCAGGCTGGGCGCGCCGAACGCGCCGGCCTGCGAGCGCACGTCATAGCCCACCGCCAGATCCTGATCGCGATACTCGGCACCGATCGCGAAGGCGACCGGCCCGGCCCAGGTCGAGAAGGGCTTGCCGCGAACGGTGGCTGCGATCGTGTTCTGGCGAATATCGCTGGTGAAGCGCTGGACGCCGTTCACGTAGAGCAAGGCCGGATCGTTGGGATTGACGATGCCAAGCAGGTTGAGCGGCACACAGCCATTGGTCGGATTAGTGATGGTCGAGCGGCAAATCGGATCGATCACGCCCGGCGTGCGCGGATCGTCGATCGCATCAAGCGCAAGCGTGTAGTTGCCGGTGACGCGGACGTTGCGGCCGACATTCTCGGTATAGTTGCGGCCATAGGCGTAATAGGCGTCGACCTTCCACCCCGGCGCGAATTCGCCGCTGAGGCCCACCGCGGTCTGGAAGGTATCGGTATCGAACTTGGTACGGACGCGCGAATGGTCGAGGTTGTTCTTGCCGACCGTGATCGTCGCAACGTTGTTGTTGATCATCGCCTGGCGCAGGGCCGCGGGCAGGAACACATAATCCGAGCGAAGCGAATACTGGAAGCTGGACGGGATATTGTCCTGCTCCGAATTGAACTTGTGATAGGATAGCTCGGTAAACAGCTCGAAGCCGCTTCCGACCTCCCAAGTCAGGCGTCCAAAGCCGCTATAGCGGGTGATCGGGGTCGCGCCGACCTGTTCGCCCACGCCGTTCAGCCCGTCGCCGCCGAGCATCGATCCCGAGCTGACCTGCGTACCGAAGTTGAACGGGATCGCCTGCCCGCTGTCCGAGAACTGGATGCCCTTCAGATAGCCGGGCAAGTTGACGATGCTGGTGATCGCGGAACCGTTGCCGGGCGTAAAGGTGGCACCGGTGATCACGCCGTTTCGGGTCACGTTGCTGCTGCGGACGCCACATTCGGTGACGAAGAAGCGCGGCTGCTCGGGCGTGCCGAGACCGCCATTACCGGCATTGGGATTGGTGAGCAGGCCCGGGCCGCACGCGCTCCAGTCGCGGTCGAACAGGCGGCCGATACCGTTATTGTCCGAGAACTCGCCGCCGACGACGAGGTGGAGGCGATCGGTGACCTTGGTCCCCGCCGCGACCGAGGCGAGGATCTGGCGATAATCGCCCTCTTCCGCCGCGCCGCCCTGAAGCGTGGCGCGCACGCCCTGCATCTTCGAGTTGATGCGCAAGTTGACGACACCCGCCACCGCGTCCGCGCCATAGGCGGCCGAGGCGCCGCCGGTGACGATGTCGACGCGGTCGATCAGCGATTGCGGGATGTTGTTGATGCTGACCGCGCCGGTCGGGTTGGTCGGCACGTAACGGCGCCCGTCGAGCAGCACCATCGTCCGCGCATAGCCAAGGCCGCGCAGGTCGAGGAAGTTGCCGCCGGTCTGGGTGTTGCCGCCCGCGTTCACCGCGCTGGTGGGCGTGAGCGAAGGACGTACCGCCGGCATTTGGTTGATCACGTCGGCGATGCTGGGGGCCGCCACGCGCTCGATCGCATCCATGCCGATCACCGTCACCGGGGTCGGCGTATCGAAGCCGCTGCGCTCGACCAGCGAGCCGGTGATGACGATGTCCTGGGGCTCTTCGGCTTCATCCGCCGGTGCCGTCTGCGCGAAGGCTGGCTGAGCGACCGCGGCGAAAACCGTGGCGAGGAGCAGGAAACGCGAGCGGCGCGCGACGCTCCCCCGGAATTGTTGCGTGGAAAGCGTCATATTTTGTCCCCCGATCTTGTCGCAACGCAACATCCATGTGAGACGCGTCATAAATCTAGAACAAATCTTTCGCGCCTCTATAGCCGCAGGTTATGGCAGTTTTCCGGGCCATGCGCACGACACGTCGTCCCCCGCGCTTTTTCACAGCGAACAGGAAAATGGCGCGCAAGATTATGCCGCAACGCAGCATGAAATTGCCAGCGATGATCAGGCCTCAGCGGCCCCAGAATCCCGGCTCGGGCGGGTGCATCAGCCCATGTTCGCCCATATGGATGCCGCCCGGCCGATCCTCGGCGAGCCATAGCGGTCCGTCGAGATCGGCGCAGTCGGCCTGCACCGCGACACGGAACGCCGCGGCGATCGCCAGCGAGGTCGAGATCATGCAGCCCACCATCACGCCCAGACCGCGCGCACGGGCCCCGGCGAGCAGATCAAGCGCCTCGGTCAGCCCGCCGGTCTTGTCGAGCTTGATGTTGACCATCTGATAGCGCGTCGCGAGCCGGTCGAGATCGGCGGTGACGTGGCAGGATTCGTCGGCGCAGGTCGGGACGAGACCCCGGAACCCTTCGAGCGCGGCGTCCTGCGCGGCAGGCAGCGGCTGTTCGAGGAATTCGACATCGAGTTCGGCGAGCAGTGGCTGCAACGCCTCTACCTGCGCCATTGTCCACGCCTCGTTCGCGTCGACCACCAGCCGCGATCCCGGCACTTCGGGCCGTATCGCGCGCAGACACGCTTCGGGCTCGTCGCCGTCGACCTTAACCTTTACGATCGCGGCGCCGCGGATTTTCCGCGCGGCGGCGGCCATGGCTTCGGGCGTGTCGATGCTCAGCGTCAGCGCGGTATGCACCGGCCGGATCGCGACCGGCGGGGCAACGGTGCCGAGTTGCGCCTCCAGATCCCACAACGCGCAATCCACCGCGTTGCGCGCCGATCCCGGCGGCATCAGCGCCCGCAGATCGTCGCGGCCCGCGCCTTGCGCGATCGCGTCCTCGATCACGCGGAGCTGTTCCGTCACGCTCTCGACGCTCTCGCCATAGCGCGCGGTCACCGACCCCTCGCCGCGACCGATGACGTCGCCCTGCGCGATCGTCACGACCGCAAGGTCGATCGCTGTGCGCGACCCGCGCGAAATGCGGAACGGGGTATGGAGCGCCCGCTGCTCGATGCCTGCGGTTACAGCTCGAAGCATTGGCCGAGCCGATCGATGATCCGCCCCACACCGTGCCGCACGGGGTCGGAACAAGGCAGTCCGAGCGCATCCTCGGCAGCCTTGCACGCCGCGACGGCGGCCGCATCGTCCAGTCCCGCGGTGTTGAGCGCGATGCCCACCGCGATGACATCGGGGTTGGTCAGCCGTGCCGCCTCGAGATTGCGCTCAAGGCAAAGCTTGAGATCGGGCACCGGATGCGTCTTCATATGACGCATGATCGTGCGGCCCGCTTCGTGGCACAGCACCAGCGCATCGGCCTGCGCGCCGTGGAGCAGTCCGAGCGAAACCCCGGCGTAGGAGGGGTGGAACAGCGATCCCTGCCCCTCGATCACATCCCAGCCGCCATCCTCGCGCGCCGGCGAGAGCTGCTCGACCGAGCCGGAAATGAAGTCCGCGACCACAGCGTCGACCGGCATGCCCGACCCCGCGATGAGGATGCCGGTCTGCCCGGTCCCGCGGAAATCCGCGGCAATGCCGCGCGAGCGCATCTCGCGCTCCAGTGCCAGCGTCGTATACATCTTGCCGACCGAACAGTCGGTACCGACGGTGAGAAGCCGCTTGCCCGCGCGGGGAGCGCCGTTGCCGACCTTCAGCTCCCTGGGCGGCTCGCGCACGTCCCACAGGGTACGGCCAAGCTCCGCGGCACGCGCGGCGATCTCAGGCTGGTCGGCGAGGCGCTCGTGCAATCCGCTGGCGATGTCGAGACCGGCCTCCATCGCCGCGATCACATCGGCGACCGTGGCCGGCGCCATCACGCCGCCGGCATTGGCGACACCGATCACCATCGTGCGCGCGCCCGCCTCAACCGCTTCGGCAAAACCCAGATCGGGAACGCCAAGGTCGATCGGCGAGCCGGGCGAACGCACCTGACCCACCGCCCATTCGGGCCGCCACACCGCGATGCCGCGCGCGGTCTTGGCCGAAATCGGATCGGTCGCCTGGGCGATGTAAAGCAGATAAGGCGGCTGGCTCATAGGTGATTGGGTTCCCCGAAAGATGAACGGGTTGAACGGGAAACCGCCGGTTTCGCCAATAGAAAATTGGAGGTCGGGCCATAGCCCCGGGCTATGCCGGCACGCCATATATGCGCAGGTTTCGCTGCGTCCTGGCCTTGCCTGACGAGACGCAGTTCGTTCTACTGGAACAACATTCCACCGGCGCAACGGAAGACCAGAGTTGATCGACACGCTTTCAACACCGCACGCGCCCGGCAACCCCGCGCGATGAACTTCCGCCAGATCGAGATCTTCCATGCCGTCTACACCAACGGCTCGGTCAGCGCGGCCGCGAACGCGCTCAATATTTCGCAGCCCTCGGTCAGCAATATCCTGAAGCACACCGAATCCGTGATCGGCTTCCCATTGTTCAACCGGGTGAAGGGGCGGCTGGTGCCGACCGCCGACGCGCACGCACTATTCGGCGAGGTTGCCGAGATTCAGGATCGCGTCCACGCGCTCAAGAAAGCCGGAAACAATCTGCGCCATGGCCGCGTGGGAACGTTGCGGGTCGCGGCGCTGCCCGCGCTCGGGCTGGAAGCGCTTCCGGAAGCGGCAGCCGAGTTTCTGCAGAAGCACAGCGAGGTCACGTTCGAGCTGGAGGTGGTTCACCATCAGGAAATCGTGCGCGCGCTGTACGAGCGCGAGACCGACATCGCGATCGGCAATCAGGTGCCGCCGCACTCGCCCGTCTCCAGCCGCCCGATCGGCGAGGGCGAGCTGGTCATTCTCTATCGCGAGGCGGACTTTCCAGACGCTCCGGCACGGCTTCCGCTGAACTGGCTGGAGGACCGGCCGTTCATCGGCTCGCGCCCCGCCAGCCCGTTCGGCCAGCTGCTCTATACCGAACTGGAACGCGCCGGGGTCGAACCGCATGAGATCAGCTCGGCGCGGACCTTCTACCTCTCCGCCGCGATGGTGCGCGCGGGCGCCGGAGTGACGATCACCGACAATTTCACCGCCCATGCGGTGGCCGGCGACGGCCTCGCCTTTCGCCCGATCCAGCCGCCGGTCACCTTCGGGCTGCACGTCATGCATCTCGAGAGCAAGCCGCCCTCGATGCTGGCGAGCGCCTTCATCGACCTGCTTGAGCGGAAGATCGAGCAATTATAGCCCCGGCCTATGGATGGCGTCGCGCATCATATGGGATGCGCTACGCCCCGCTGACTAACCTCAACCCTGACATGAAGGTGCCCCATAAGATGACGACACACACAGCCAGTACGGGGCACGGCGCATGAACCTGGTGCGCGCATGGTTCGCGGTCGCGCTGTGGAAGCGCGTCGTCCTGGGCATGGTGTGCGGGCTGTTGCTCGCGCTGCTATGGCCCGCCGCCGCCCCCAAGGTAGCGATCCTTGGCGAGCTGTTCGTCCGGCTGATCCGCATGCTGGTCGTGCCGATCGTGTTCATCAGCATCGCGTCGGGCATCACGGCATTGGGCGACACCAGAAAGCTGGGATCGGTGGGGCTGCGCACCGTCGGCCTGTTCGCGCTGACCACCTTCGCGGCGGTCGCGATCGGCATGACCATCGGCATTCTGCTTGAGCCGGGTACGGGCGCCAATGTCGGCGGCGCGGCGCCGCGCGAGCTGGGCGCCGCCAAGACGATTTATGAGCAGTTGGTCGGCATCATCCCGCTCAACATCCTTCAGGCGATGGTCGATGGCGACATGCTAGCGATCCTGTTCGCCGCCACGTTGCTGGGCGCGGGCGTGATCGCAGCCGGTGACGCGGGCAAGCCCGTCGCTGGCTTCCTCCAGTCGCTCTCGGCGGTGTTGTTCCAGGTCATTCGCATCGTGATGGAAGTCACTCCGTTCGGTGTGTTCGCGCTGATCGCGGGCGCCGTCGCCGCCAACGGTCTTGCGGTGTTCACTCATATCGGCCTGCTCGCCGCCGCGGTTGCGATCGCTTCACTGCTTCAGATCGCGCTGGTCCATGCGCCACTGATCCGCTGGGGCGCGGGGATGCCGGTGCCGCGCTTCTTCCGCAGCATTGCCGATGCGCTCGCGGTCGCCTTCTCAACCGCCTCCTCCTCGGCGACGCTGCCCGTCGCGCTCCGCGTGGCATGCGACCGGCTGCGGATCGACCGCGCGATCGCGTCGACCACGCTGCCGCTCGGCGCCAGCATCGGCAAGGACGGGACGGCGATGTATGTCGGGCTGCTCAGCGTCTTCGCGTTGCAGGCGTTCGGCGTGCATATCGACGGCGGGGTGTTCCTGACGCTGCTCTTCGTCGGCGCGCTCACCGCGTTCGGCACCGCGCCAATCCCCTCGGCATCGCTGTTCATGCTAACCGCGGTACTGCCGACCGTCGGCGTGACGCCCGAACAGACCGCGCTGCTGGTCGGCTTCATCCTGCCGTTCGACCGGTTGCTCGACATGACCCGTACCGTGCCCAGCGCCTGCGCCAACCTGACCGTCTGCACGATCGTCGCGCGGATGGAGGGCGAGATCGGGCGCGAACCCGCCGCGACGGAGCCGGCCGAAGCCACGACCTGAGATCAAGGAGACGCCATGCCCCGCCGCCTCGCCGCTCTGTTCCGTGCCGGAACCACCCTCGGACTCGCCGCGCTGGCGGCGGCTCCGGCCCCGGCGGCCGAGACGAAGAGCGCTGACCTGCTGATCCGTGGCGGCACCATCTATACCGGCTCGGCAGAGCCATTCACCGGCGAGATCGCGATCCGCGGCGACAAGATCATTTATGTCGGGCCAAAGGCTCCGGTGCGTGCCAGGCGGACGATCGAGGCGCGAGGACTGGTGGTCGCGCCGGGCTTCATTGATCCGCACGCACATGTCGAGGGAATGCTTCAGGCCGACGACCCGGCACGCCGGCTGGTGCTCCCCTTTCTGATGCAGGGGGTGACCACTGCTTTCATCGGCAATGACGGCGGCGGCGGAACCGACGTGGCGCGGACACTGAGCACGCGGTCCGGCGCGGTCGGGATCAACTTCGCCACCTATGTCGGCTTCGGCCCGGTCCGCAAGCAGGTGGTGGGCGAAGCCGCGCGCGCCGCCACACCGGGCGAGATCGAGGCGATGCGGCGCATCGTCGCGGACGCGATGTGCGGCGGTGCGCTGGGGCTGTCGGCGGGACTGTTCTACGCGCCGCAGAGCTTTGCCGCGACCGACGAGGTGATCGCGCTTGCCAGCGAGGCGGGAAAGCGCGGCGGTTTCTACGACACCCATCTGCGCAATGAATCGAGCTTTGACGACGGGCTCATCAAGGCGATCGACGAGACGCTGCGCATCGGCCGCGAGGGCGCGGTGCCGGTACATATCGCACATCTGAAGCTCACCGGCGAAAAGCTTCCCGAGCTTGGGGCCACAGTGATCGCACGGATCGAACAGGCGCAGGCCACCGGGCAAACGGTCCATGCCGACCAATATCCCTGGGCTGCATCATCGACCGCGCTGTCCGCGCTGATCATGCCGCGCTGGGCGCAGGACGGTGGGCGCAAGGCGATGCTCGCACGCTTCGGCGAACCCGCGACGCTCGCGCGGATCCGTGAGCAAATGCGCGAGAACATGCGCCGCCGCCGTGGTCCCGAAGCGGTGCTGGTGACCTCCGGCCCTGCAGATGTGCGGGGCAAGACGCTGGCCGATATCGCCAAAGCGCGCGGCATCGATCCGGTCGATGCCGCGATCGATCTGCTCCGCGCCGAGGAAGTCAGCATCGTCTCGTTCAGCCAGGACGAGGCGATGGTCGAGGCGATCATGCGCCGCCCCTGGGTGATGACCGGATCGGACGCCTCGGCCGGGCATCCGCGCATGTACGGGTCCTATGCGCGCAAATACGCGCATTATGTGAAGGCGCGTGGCGTGATCTCGCTGCGCGACTTCATCGAGCGTAGCTCGACACTGACGGCGGACCGGTTCGGGCTGGAAGGGCGCGGGCATCTGCGCGCGGGCGCCTATGCCGATATCGTGGTTTTCGACCCCGAACGCTATGCCGCGCGCGCGGACTATGTTCAGCCCGCGCTGTTCGCAAAGGGCGTCGATACGGTGATCGTCAACGGCATGATCGCGGTCGAGGGTGGCGCTCCAACCGGCGCGGCGGCGGGCCGTGCCCTCCCCCGCACCCCGCCCCCGGGCAGTTGCCCGCGCTGATCGCCGGTCAGTCGACCAGCGGATCGGGCGGCGTGGTGTAGCGCGGATCGTTCGACGGCGGCGGCAGACGGCTCGAGATCGGCGGCAGCTTCCCGCCGCCGATCGCGCGGACGATCGCGTCCATGCGCGCCAGCGGCTTTACCTCGCCGCGGTTGCACAACATCGCGATGGCAAGCTTCTTGCCCGGCAGCACGGCGAACATGTTGCCGAAACCCAGCTGCGTGCCGCTGTGATAGACCCAGTCGGCGCCCACCTGCAGTCCCGCGGCATAACGCGCGCCGATTCCCGGACGCACGATTTCAAGCCCGTCGGCATAAAGCCCCGGGGAGGTCATGAAGCGCGCGATTTCGGGCGTCCACACCTTGTGCCCGGTGGTGATGTCGTAATGGTATTTCGCAAACTCCCGGACCGAGATCATCATCCCGCCCGCGCCGCCATAGAGCGGATAGTTGTCGCGCTCGGCAAAACCGCCGCCGGTCTGCGTGTAGCCCAGCGCGCGTACCGGGTCCGGGATGCGCGCATCATCCATCACAACCGTCCGAGTCATCCCCATCGGTTCCAGGATCGCGCGATCGACATAGGCCGCGAATTTCTCACCGCTCGCCCGCGAGACAATCTCGGAGAGCAGGAAATAACCGCCGTTCGAATAGTCGAACCGCGACCCCGGCGCGAAGCGGGTGCGGCGTTCGCGGGAGATGACCTTGCGCGCGTCGTCGCGCTTCGCATCGGCGACGTTGGCGAAGCCCGCGGCGGCGGTGAGCACATTGATGTTGGGGATGCCCGCGGTGTGATAGGCGAGCATCGCAACCGTGATCGGGCGATCGACATAGTTGAGCTCGGGAAGCCATTTGCGCACGTCGTCGTCCATCGACAGCTTACCCGCCAGGACCAGCTGCGCGACCGCGAGCATCGTGAACTGCTTCGAGATCGACGCGGCGTAGAACAGCGTGTCGGGATCGATCGGACGTTTGCTGCGCAGATCCGCCGAGCCCGCGACGACATAGCTTTCCTGCCCGTCCCGGAACACGCCGACCGCGCATCCGGGCGCCGCCAGCCCCCTGGCGTCGGCGATGATCGGCTGAATGGCGGCGGCATCGGCCGCCTGATCGGCCCGCGCGGGAATGGCGGCCCCCGCCGCCAGCCCGATCCATGCTGCAAGTCTCTTCATCGCTGGTCCTTCAAAAGCGGAAGCGGGCGCCGGCGGTGTAGACCCGGCCCATCATGTCGTAGAGGCTGCGCGTCGTGCCATAGCCGTTGACCGCGGTGATCGGCGGATCGGTGTCCATCACATTCTGGACCGTCCCGAACAGCGCGATGCGGTTGCGGCGGTGCCGGAGCAGGGTCAGCTCCCCCGACACGTCGAGATAGAGCCGCCCGTTCACCGTCTTCTTGTCGGTATAATTGGAGAGTTCATTCTCGGCACTGATGATCCCGCCGCCGACATAGCGGCCGGTGAAGCTGAGCTTGAAGCGGTCGGCGACGTAAGCCGCCGATCCGTTGAACCGCCAGTGCGGTTCACCCCCCACCGCGTTGACCGTGCTCTGTTCGGTGCTGCCCGCGAAACGGGTGACATTGGCACCGTCGACCAGATCGAGCTTACCGGTGTAGCTAATCAGCCCGCGCAGGTTCATCCGCCCATCGCCAAGCGCGAAGCGATAGGCCAGTTCGATATCCACCCCGGCGGTTTCGACTCGCTGGAAATTGGCCGGCGAGGTTCGGATCACGGTGATCCGGTTGGAGGCATCGCGCGTGATCAGCGAGCAGACCTGCGGCGTATCGGTGTAGCAGCGCGTGACCGTCGCGGCCGCGTTGAGCGACCCGATCGCGTCGTTGAGACGGATATTGTAGTAGTCGACCGAGAGCTGGAAGCCGGGAACGAATTGCGGCGTGAAGACCAGCCCGGCCGTCAGCGTATCCGCCCTTTCGGGCTTGAGGTCGGGGTTGCCGCCGGTGCGGTTGGTCACCGAATAGGTCTGGTTGAGCACGGGATCGGTCACGGTCTGAATCAGCCCGCTGCCGCCCGCGAAAAGCTCGTCCAGATTGGGCGCGCGGATATCGCGAGAACGGGTCATGCGCAGGCGGATGGAATCATCGATCGCGTAGTTGATCCCGAGCTTCCACGTCGTCGCGCCGAAGCCGGTGCTGTAATCGGCATAGCGCATGCCGAGACTGAGGTCGAAATCCTTGACCCACCCCGCGTCGCGCGCGAGCGGCACCAGCACTTCACCGAAGCCCTCCTTCACCGTCAGCTCGCCCGTCCACGGGAGCGAATTGCCGACGCGGAACGCCTGAGCCTGCGACAGATCGTCGGAGGTCACGTCGACGCTCTGACGGCGGTAGAGCGCGCCGAACGCGACCGAGACCGGACCGGTCCAGGTCGAGAAGGGGTTGCCGCGCACGGTCAGGTCGGCGACCTGCTGGCGGATATCCCAGTCACGCCGACCGGTGCCGGTGATCCACGCCTTCGCCTCCTCCGACGCGGACCCCACGCCGAACAGGTTGAGCGGCACGCAGCCATTGGTCGGATCGGTGAGCGTCGAACGGCACACGATCGCGTTGGTGGCGGGATTGACCACGGCGTCGAGCGCCAGCGTCCAGCGCGACGTGATGCGGTTGCCGGGCGAGAGCAGATTGTTCTGCGTGCGGCCCGAAGCGAACGAAGTCTCAAGCGACCAGCCGCCGCCCAGCTTGGCCTTGAGGCCAACCAGCCCCTGCCAGGTGCGCGTGGTGATATCGACCTGCCCGCGCGCATAGTCGAGCAAGCTGCGGCCCATCACGAAGCTCTGGATATTGTTCGCCACCATCTCCGAGCGGATCGACGCGGGCAGGAAGGCATTGTCGCGGCGGATCGTGATCTGGTCGTTGCCCAGCAAGCTGTCGTTGACCACATCGGTCCGGGCATAGCCGAACTCAGCCCAGGCGGTGATATCGTTGGTCAGCTCATAGCTGATCCGGCCATATTCGCTGTGCCGCTTGACCGGGGAGGCGAGCACGAGATCGCCGCCCATCTTGACCCCGTCGCCCCCCTTCATCGCGGCGGCGGTTACCAACGTGCCGTAGGTGAAGGGCATCGGGGTTCCGCCCGGCCCGAACTGAATGCCGCGCAGCCGGGTGGGCGAATTGATCACGCCGCCATAGGAGGCGTTGGCGTTGCGCGCGTCGCTGACGATCAGGAAACGCGGCAGGCCGTTGGTCGCGGTCCATTCTGGGTTGAGGATGGTATTGGGGCTGTTGCCCCAGTCGCGGCTGTCGAGGGTGTCGACCCCGCTCGCCTCCGCGATCTCCGCGCCGATCAGGATCTTGCCGCGTCCGCCGGCGAAGGTCTCGCCCCACGCCACCGACAGGCGATAGCGGCGATTGTCGTTATGGTCGGTGATCGATCCCTGAAAGCTGCCGGTTACCCCCTGAAGGTTGGGCCGGAGGCGCAGATTGACCACGCCCGCCACCGCGTCCGACCCATAGGCCGCCGACGCGCCGCCGGTGACGATGTCGGTCGAGGCGATCATCGCCTGCGGGATGACGTTGGTGTTGACGATGCCGGAGGGGTTGGTGGGGACGTAGCGCTTGCCGTCGACCAGCGTCAGCGTGCGCACCGCGCCAAGGCCGCGCAGGTCGAGGAAATTGCCGCCGGTCATGCTGAACAAATTGGTCGCGCTGCTGGGTGTGAGCGTCGCGCGCAACGCCGGAAGCTGGTTGAGCGCGTCGCCGATATTGTCGAGCCCGGTGCGCTCAATCTGTTCGGTCGAGAGCGTGGTCAGCGGGGTCGCCGACACGAAGCCGCTGCGCTGGACCTGCGATCCGGTGACGACGACGTCGGGCGCCTCCGCCGGCGCCTTGTCTTCGGCGCGAGGTTGCTGCGCCGCATTGTCGTTCGATTGCGCCTGCGCCCCTGCACCGGCGAGCAATGCCGCACCCGCCACCGTCACAGCCAGTCCGCGCATCAACGCGCGGCGCATGTCCCGCATACTCACTTGTTCGATCGTCTGAATCATCCCCGCCCCTTTGCGCGCGTTGCCGAGCCCCTCTCCCAGGCTCTCAGCCGCCCCGGTTCCCGGGGTCGCTCTGTCGTTGGGGGCAAGTTGGCGGGCAGCGGCGCGAGGTGACCAGTATCAAGCTTTGGCGAATGTATAGCGCGAAGCTATGGAATAAGGCCGCGCGCAGCTATACTGCGCACGGCCGGTTGCACGACATGGATTGAGGTCAGGCTTGCGCGACGGCCCGCCCGCGCCACAGACGCCAGACGCCGATCGTCAGCAGCGGAAGCACGAACACGATCAGCGTCGCGATCGCCATCGCGCGATAGCCGTTGGCGATCAGCGCGACGAGGCCGATGGCGCTGGCGATAAACACCGATCCGATCGTGATCGCAGCCGGGACCAGAATGCGCACCGATTGCGGCATCGTCCGCCCGCGCCGCACATAAGCGGCATCGATCCGCGCGTTGAAAGCCTGGACGAAGCCTACGCTGCATTCGAGTAGTGCAGCGAATACCATTGCCTGGAAGGCGAAGTGGAAGAGCGGGCTGCCGAGCGCGTCCAGCACGTAATTCGACGGCAGTTCCTCGTTCACGATGCCCGGATAGAAACCGACGAGGCAGACGAAGAAGGCGATCGCCGGGGCCATCGCCAGCGGCCCGGCGAGCAGGCCCGACACGACCGCGTCGCGCCCGCTGCGCAGGTGCCGCAGCACCGGCAGGATCAGCACCGCGCCGATGACGTTGTACGAGGCATAGGTGACCCCGCCCGTGAACCAGCCGGTCGTCGGCACGGGCATCGCGAAGCCGGCTCGGATCTGCGGCGTGAACTGCCACAGCACCATCACCAGGAAGATCGCATAGACGCCATAGAGCAGGATCGAGACATATTTGAACACCGCCTCCGCCGCGCCCTGCCCCACCGCGCACACCACCAGCACCGATATGACGAGCGCGAGCGTACCGACGATATGCGGCAGCCCGAACATCGCCGCGCCGATCGCCCCCGCCGCCGATCCGAACACCGACAGGACGAGGATCAGGAACCCGAAATAGATGATCTCGAACGCGATATCGAAGCGGCCGAGCAGGGGGCGGAAGAAGCTCTGGTAATCGGTCGCGCCGACCGCGAACGCGAAGCGGAAGGTGATCGCGCAGATCACGCTCCACATCACCATCGCCAGCAGCATCCCCCACAGGCCGCCGACCGGCCCGGTGGGCATGAAGAACTCGACCAGTTCGCGTCCGGTGGCATAGCCGCCACCGATCACGACGGCCTTGAACGCGAATCCGGGGAGCAGGTAACGGTTGATCGTCGATACGGCACTCACTTTTCAAGCTCCTCGAAACTGCGATTGCCGATCGGATATTGCTGCCACCCGTCCCGGTCGAAATGCCACCATTCCTGCGGGTATACGGTGAAGCCGTCGGCTTCCATCGCGCGACGCAGCACTTCGCGCAGCCAGCGCTGCTCGTCGCTGCCGCCGACATAGTTGGTGTACGACCGGCTCGACATTTCGTCGTAGCGGCCGGTGGTGATCATCGGCGTTCCCGTCGCCAGATCGATCATCGTCAGATCCACCGCCGCGCCGCGATTGTGGCGCGATCCCTTGGCAGGATCGGCGACGAAGATGCGGCTGGCCGGCGGGGTCGCGTCCCAGAACATCTTGGTGACGTACCAGGGGCGATAGGCGTCATGGACCAGCAAGCCGAAGCCCTGCGGCGCAAGGCTCCGGTTGATCCGGGCCATCGCTTCGGCCGCCGGACGCTGAAGGAACGCGCCCGGCCGCTCGTAGATCTGCTGGCCGAGGAAGTTGTTGGTCCCCGCATAGCGGACGTCGAGCCGGATCGCCGGATCGAACGACCGGACCGCGACCAGATCGGACTTGACCTTCTCGGACTCGACCGGCGGCGTCGCGCGGCGCGCACCTTCGCGCACCGTGGCGATACCCCCGGTGGCCATCACCTTGCGGATCGCCGCCTCGCCCTCCGCACCGAAATCGCGGCGGGGAAAGCGGATCGCGCCGAGCTTCGCGGCGGTGACATTGCCCGCCGCGTCACGCTCGAAGGTCAGCGCCTCGAGCGGGTAGAGGCCGCGATCCTTCGGGAAGGCATAGTGATCGGCGCCGACGCGAGTGAGCGGCAGCCAGTCGACCCATTCGATGCGAACATAGGGTTTGCCGTCGCGCTCGTAGATGCGCAGCACGTTATAGTCCCAGCCATATTCGCCGATCAGCGCGGCGAGTTCGGCTTCGGGCGGCGGCGGGCGGCGCCAACTCGCGCGCGTGAAACGGCGGCCGTCCAGCTCGACCCAGCTGGCATCGGGTGCGACCGCCAAGCCTTCGCGCCGGAGCTGCGCATCGTCGAGCACATAGCGGTCGCCGAGACGGCGCAGCTCGCCCGCCAGCTCGGGCGCGTCGAGCACCAGCCGGCCATCGAATACGCGCAGGTTGAGGCTGTCGCCGCCATTCTCGAAGCGGCCGCTGAGGCGAATGGCAGCGTCGCCCGCGATCACCGTGCTGCGCTCCCAGCCCGGCAGCGGACGTCCTTCGCGCGCGGCGAGCCAGCTGCGCAACGCATGCGCGCCGATCCGCTGCGCGGCATTGCCCGAATCGACCGTGGCGAAGACGACGACGCCGATCCCGGCATCGGGCATCAATTGCAGGCTGGTGACATGGCCGTAGACCGCGCCGCCATGGCCGACGGTACGCTGTCCGTCGAGGCTGCCCAGCACGAAGCCAAGCCCGAAGGCGCGCGGACCGGTCTTGCCATATTGCTCGCGCCACATCTCGGCGAGGCTCGCGGGCTTCAGCACCGCGCCGCCGCCGTCGAGCATCGCCCGGGCGAAGGCGCCGAGGTCGGCGGTGTTGGTGTAGAGACTGCCCGCGGCGGGGGTACCGAGTTCGAGCGGCGGCGCGGCCCAGCGCCCGCCGTCAAAGCTGACCATCTGCGAATGAGCGACCGGTCCGGTCAGCGTAGCGCGGTCGAACCCGCTCGACGCCATGCCGAGCGGGCGCAGCACCAGATCGGCGACTGCCTGCACATAGGGCTTGCCCGAGACGCGTGCGACGACCTCGCCCACCACGGCGATACCGGCGTTGGAATATTTGGTGATCGTGCCGGGGGCGGCGACCAGCCGGGTCGAATTGAGGCTGGCGACGGCATCGGCCTGCCCCTTGGCGTCGCTGTCGAAATAATGGCCGCGCGGGGATTCGCGTACGAGCCCCGAGCGGTGCGTCATCAGCTGACGCAGGGTGATCGCTCCGCCGAACGGATTTTGCGGGCGGAAGTCGGGCAAATAGCGTGTCACCGGCGCGTCGAGGTCAAGCTTGCCCTGCTCGACCAGCCGCATCACCGCGACATCGGTGAACAGCTTGCTCACCGACCCGGCGCGGTAGAGCGTCGCGGAGGTGGCCGGCACCTTGCCGTCCGCGTCCGCCGTTCCCCAGGCGCGCGACCAGACGACCCCGCCGCGGTCGATCAGCGCGACCGCGATCGACGGAATTTCCTTGTCCGCCAGCTCAGCCTGAGCTGCCGCGTCGACCGCGGCGGTGACGGGCGCGGGGAGCTGCGCGGCAGCAGGCGCGGCGCAGACCAGCGCCGCAACCAACAGGGCGCGCATTATTGTCCGCCCAGCAGGTAATAGTCGTAGGCAGTACGCGCGATCTCCGCGATCACCCGCTCCTGCGTGTCGACCCCCTTGGTGTCGCCTTTCACGAACACGGCGATGGCAAACTTGCCGCCGTCGGGCAGCGAGACGATGCCGACGTCGTTGGCGATGCTCATCAGCGTGCCCGTCTTGTGCGCGACCACCGTGCCCAGCGGCAACAGGCCCTTCAAGCGCTTCTCGCCGGTGATGCAGCGTTCCATGATCTCGATCAGCGCTTTGGTGCTCGATGCGCTCAGCGCCTTGCCCGACTGGATGACGGCGAGCAGCTGCACCATCGCCTCCGGCGTCGAGGCATCGCGCGGGTCGGCGTTGAACGGCGCGTTGGGGATGCGCTTCTGATCCCGGTCGCGCTTCGACGCATCGGCGGCGAAGGCGCGGTCGATATTCTCGCGGAACGTCCCCGGCCCCGGCGTGATGTCGAGCGCGCGGTAGATCAGCCGCGCGGTATCGGCATCGACGCGCTGGCCGCTGGTCACGCCGACCTTGTGCAGCCAAGCCGTCACCGCCGCCGCGCCGCCGGCCTGCGCGACCATCACGTCGGTCGCGGTATTGTCGCTGCGCGTCAGCATCAGTTCGAGCAGATTGTGCACCGACAGCGCGACGCCGGGGTGCTTCATCTGCTCGGCGATCCCGGCCGAATTGACCAGCACCGCCGGATCGACCGTCACCATCGTGTCGAGCTTCAGCTCACCCTTGTCGATGCGTTCGAAGATCGCGCCCGCAACGGCGATCTTGAAGGTGCTGGCCATCGGAAAGGTCTGGCCCGCGTTGAGCGTGAACAGCGGCCCGCCGCCGATCCGCTGCACCGCCACGCCGACGCTGCCGTCGGTCTGTTTGGCCAGCGTGGCGAAAGCCGCCTCGAGCTTTGCCCGAACCGGTGCCGCCGGCGCCGGTGAGGCCTGGGCGCCGGCGGCGGGGATCAGCGGTGGCGCGATAAGGCACAGCAGCGAAAGGGGAGCCCATAGCCGCCCGGCCAGCAAATTCACGCGCACACGCAGTCTCCCCTTTTGGTTGTCTTATCTTGCCAGCCGGAGCCGGCCGGTCAGAAGCTGAAGCGGACGCCCGCGGTGAACTGCCGCCCGATCACGTCATAGAGGTGACGCGCGGTCGCCCAGTCATAGCCGAGGATCGGCGGATCGGTGTTGAGCAGGTTGAGGATCGAGCCATAGGCCGCGACCTTGCTCTTGCCGCCGGTCGGACGGAACAGCGTCACCTCACCCGACAGGTCGAGATAGAAGCGGCCATTGCCGTGCATCTTGTCGCTGATCGGGGTGCCATAGGGCTTGGTCGCGGTGGTATCGCGGGTGATGAGGCCGCCACCGATCCAGCGCCCGGTGAGGTTCACGCGATAGCCGTCGGTGCTGTAGCCCGCCGAACTGGTGACGCGCAGATTGGGCGAACCGTTCACGCCGTCGACAAAGGTCTGCGAAAGCGTGCCCGCGAGGATCGTCCGCACACCGCCATCGCCGATCAGTTCGAGCTTGTTGACGTAGTTGGCGAGCACGCGCAGGTCGAGGTTGCCCTTCCAGAAATCGGTCCGGTACGACGCCTCGAAATCGATGCCGGCGGTCATGATCGACTGGAAGTTCGCCGGCGCGAGCAGGATGCCGCTGATCTGGCCCGGCATACCGCCGCCCGACGGGCCGCGGGTGACCAGCGCACATGAGCTGGCATCGCCGTTGTTGCAGCGGGTGACGATCTGTTGCGCGGTCAGCGCGGCGATCGCGCCTTCGATCTTGATGTCGTAATAGTCGATCGAGAAGCGCAGGTCGCGGGTCGGCGACACGATCATGCCCAGCGTCAGCGTGTCGGCCTTTTCAGGCTTCAGGAACGGGTTGCCGCCCTGGCTGGTCGATACCGCATAGATCTCGTTCGCGCGCGCGGTGTCGGTGATGTTGAAGATCAGCGTCTGTCCGGCGGCGAACAGTTCCTGGATGTTGGGCGCGCGGATGTCGCGCGAGCGGGTGGCGCGGAAGCGCAGGAAGTCGGTCATCGCATAGTTGATGCCCGCCTTCCACGTCTCGACCTGACCCGACGTCTCATAGTCGGTGATACGCCCGGCAAGGCTAAGCTCGAGATTCTTGGCATAGTCCATGTCGGCCAGGACCGGGATCAGCAGCTCGCCGAACGCTTCCTTGACCTCTTCGGTGCCCGAGAAGGGCAGCGTGTTGCCGACGCGATAGACCGTCGCCCCGCCCGGCCGGCTCGCCGAGATCGGATCGGACAGCACGTCCACCTCGAACTTGCGCCAGTGGACGCCGCCCGCGAAGCTGACCGTGCCGGCTGGAAGCGAGAACAGGCT
>DATIGZ010000379.1:0-5127 GCA_035481255.1 Sphingomonas sp.
AGGCGCACGAACCAGAGCATCGACACGAGCGAGACGGCGCCGACGATCGCAAAGGCGGGCGCGACACTCGAGGGGCCGAGCGTCGCCGCGCCCTGTACGGTCATCAGCGCATGGAGGATGATCGCGGCCAGCGCGGCACTGACCGACTGGACGAGCTGCTGCACCATCGAGGAGGTGGTGGTCGCCCGCCCCATCTGCGCATCGTGCATGTCGGCGAAGGCGAGGCCCGAGGTGCTGGTGAACTGAAGCGCGCGGAAAAAGCCGCCGACACCCAGCGCCAGCATGATCCAGCCATGCGGGGTCGCGGGGGTGAACAGGCTGTAGCCGATGAAGATCGCGGCGGTGATCGCGCCATTGACGATCAGCACGCGGCGGAACCCGAAGCGGCGCAGGATCGGCGGCGCGACCGCCTTCATCGCCAGCGATCCGGCGGCGGTCATGAAGGTCATCAGCCCCGCCTGGAACGCCGACATGCCGAACGCGACCTGAAGCAGCATCGCCAGCAGGAACGGGGTCGCGCCGGGGATCAGGCGGAAGAAGCCGCCACCGATCACCGAGGCGCGGAAGCTCTGCACGCGGAACAGCGTGAGATCGACCACCGCATCCTCCCGCCCACGCGCGTGAAACCAGTAGAGGACCATGCAGAACGCGCTCAGCACGACGCATCCGGCGAGCAGCAGGGCGGGCACATCGACGCGCAGCAGATTGTCGAGCGCATAGATCAACGCGCCCATCCCCACGCCCATCAAGCCGATGCCGCGCCAGTCGATCGGCGCCACCGGTTGTGGCGGCACATCGGGCACGAACGCGCGCACCAGCAGGATCGCGGCGAAAGCGACGGGCAGGTTGAGGTAGAAGACCCAGTGCCAGCTGAGGAAGGTCACCACCGCGCCGCCCAGCAGCGGTCCGGCGAGCGGCCCGAACTGTGAGGGCATGGTGAGCGTCGAGAGAGCGCCGACCAGCTCATGCCGGGGGGTGCTCCGCAGCAGGATCAGGCGGCCGACGGGCGCGATCATCGCGCCGGCACAGCCCTGGACCAGCCGCGCCGCGACCAGCTGGGTCAGCGTCTGCGCGAGGCCGCAGGCGGCGGAGGATGCGGCGAACAGCAGGATCGCCCCCATCAGCACGCGCTTCGCCCCGAACCGGTCGGCCAGCCAGCCGCCGATCGGGAGGAACACCACCAGCGCGAGCAGGTACGCGGTGATGACGATGTTGAGCCGCAGCGGCTCGACCGACAGATCGCGCGCCATCGCGGGCAAGGCGGTCGTGACCGAGCTGGAATTGAGGCTCGACATCAGCAATGCGGTGCCGACGATCGAGGGTACCAGCCAGCCCCGGATCAACCGTGCGCGGCGGTCGTCGGGGATCGCGGCCGAATCCGCCGCCTCCTCGTCCGTCACGTCATTGGGAATGATCCTGTCGGGCTGTTCGCTCATGCCTGCGCGGCTGGGATGCCTTGCGGCTCGATCAGCATCATGGCCCCGCCGGTGTGGGAGATCGGCGCGTGATAGACGCTCGACACCACGTCGACGCCGCCAGCCACCGCGCCGCGCATTGCGATCCAGGTCATCAGCTCCAGCCCTTGCGCACCGGCCAGATCGACGATCTCGTCATTGGTGTAGCGGGTCAGCGCTTCGGGATCGGACAGGATCTTGTCCAGCGTCATCCGGTCGAACGGTTCGTTGATCTTCCCGAACTCGCCCAGCTCATGTGACAGGCCGCCGCTGCCGACAACCAGCACCGAGATATCCTGATCGAACGACGCGATCGCGCGGCCGATCGCCTGCCCGAGCTTGTAGCAGCGCGCCGGCGTGGGAAGCGGCGGCTGGACCGCGTTGATGACGATCGGGATCACCGCGACCGGCACGTCATGGCCGGGATAGAGCAGGTCGAGCGCGGTGATGCCGGCATGGTCGAACAGCATCTCGCGACACACGCTCAAGTCGAACTCGTCGGCGATCAGCGACTGGATGAGGTGCCAGGACAGTTCGGGTGCGCCGCGGAACAGGCGCGGTTCGGGCGCTCCCCAGCCCTCATCGGCATTGTGATATTCGTGCGCCGCGCCGATCGCGAAGGTCGGCATGTTATCGAGCGCGAAGTTGAGGCCATGGTCGTTGTAGAAGACGATCGCGACATCGGGCTTGCGCTGCCCCAGCCAGCCATGGACTGGCACGAAGCCGTCGAAGAAGGGCTTGAACGACACCGCGTCCTGTGTGCCCGCGGCGATGGTACGGCCGATCATCGGCACATGCGAGGTACCAAGGCCTCCGGCGATCCGGGCCATCACTTGCCCCCCTTCTTCACGCGATCGAGCTTGGCGAGGAAATACATGTTCCCGCCCAGCGCGAAGAGGCGCTGCTTGTTCCGCGCCTCGACCGCCTGCGTCTCCTCGGCCGAAAGCCCGAAGCGCGCGCAATAGGCGCCCTCGTCCGCGGCAAAGGCCGCGCGATTCTCCGCACGGTTGAGTGTGTGGCACATCTGGTTGAGCGCATAGCCCTTCAGCGCTGCGTCCAGATTGAACTTGCCGGGTTCGACCTTGGTCATCTTCACTCGTTTCACTGGCCGCGTCCCCGCCCCGGCACCGGCCGGAGCGGGAACGGCGGCGGTTACAGTTTCAGCTTAACGCCCGCGGTCCAGTAGCGGCCGCGCACATCGTCACCGATCGCATAGCCGTCGCGAAGCCCGGCGCGCGTCCCGTTGCCGGTGAAGCCGGCGACCGGCGGGATGGCATCGAACAGGTTCTGGACGTTGAGGTAGAACTGCATCTCGCCGAATCTCGACGGGATGTCATAGGCGATGTTGAGGCTGGTCGTCGCGAACGCCTTCAGGTGGTTGCTGCCCGGCGCGAACACGCCTTCATTCTGCAACTTCATCGCGTTGCGCCAGCGCTGCATCACGTCGATCGAGATATTGTCGCTGGGCTTCAGGCGCACGAAGCCGGTCAGGCGCACCGTCGGCGTCGCGGCGAAGCCGACCGGGCCGAAGGCGGCGCCGGCCTGATCGCGGCTGGCGACGTTGGGCTGACGGAACCACAGATGCGGCTGGTATGCGCCGAGCAGGCGGACGTTGAGCGGCATCCCGCCGATGCCGCCATTGTAGCCGATCTCAAGATCCGCGCCCCACGTCTTGATCTCCGAGATGTTGAACAGGCCGTTATACACCGCGGTCCAGGCATTGGCCGCCGAGGTATCGGTGAAGCTGCCCGGACGGCGTTGCAGGTCGCAATAGGGCGAGGTGCCGCCGCTGGTGTAGCAGGCGCTCTGGAACGACGGCTCACCGCCATTAACCGCCAGGATCGCTTCGCTGATCTGGATCTGATAGCCGTCGAGCGCGATGCTGAGCCGCGGCGTCGGCTTCCACACCACACCACCGGTCAGCGTCTTGCCGATTTCTGCCTTCAGGTTGGGATTGCCGCCATTGATCGATGGGATGATCGGGCTTTGGCCGGTGAGCAGATCGGTGCCGTTGACGTTGACGACGAAGCGTTCATCGAACAGTTCGTACAAGGTTGGCGCGCGGATGTCGCGCGACCAGGTTCCGCGGAAGCGGAGCGTGTCGGTCAGCTTCCAGTCGCCGCCGACCTTCCACGTCCAATAGTCGCCGCTGGTGTTGTAGCGGGTGAAGCGCACCGCGCCGTTGACGTTGAGCGAGCCGATGAACGAGTCCTTGAGCAGCGGCACGTTCGCTTCGCCCGCGACCTCCCACACGGTCTGACTGACCTTGGGATTGGCAGGGAGCGTCAGGAAATATTCGGTCTGTGTCGCCGTGCAGTTGTAGCGGATGCCAGTGCAGTTGACGAAATTCTCGGACGTCGCGTTCGAGGTCGCGGTGAACGACACCCGGCGCCATTCAGCCGACAGCGCGACCGTCAGCGGTCCCGCCCAGGTGTCGAACGGCGACCCGGCGACGCTGCCCGAAATATCGTCCATGATCGTGACGGCACGATAGTTGGTCGTGCCATAGACATAGTCGAGCGCCGCCTCGCTCTCCGCGGTCGGACCGAAGGGGTTGAGCGGGACGCAGCTGCCATAGGCGGTCGGGTTGGCGATCGATGCCTGGCAGACGATCCGCCCCGTGGTCGGATGAACCACCGCGTCCAGCGCGGCGGCGAGCCGCTGCTGGTTCATGTTGTTCTCGACCACCGTCTCCAGCGTCGAGCGGCCGTGGACATAGTCGAGCTGCCAGTCGAAGTCGCCGATCTTGCCCGCAAGCCCCGCATTGACCATCCACTGGTCGGAATCGGACAGCGAATGCTGGCGCCGGTCTTCGCCGTCGCTCATCGTCTTGCGGAAGCGGAAGGTGGTGCCACCCGCGCTCAGCGCCGCCTGCTGCGCCGCCGTCAGGAACGGGTTGGTGCTGGTGAGCTGGACGTTGTTGAGGCGGTAATATTCGGCATAGTTCTCGTTCTGCTTGAACGTGCCCGAGAACTGGACATAGGCGCGCGTCGCGTCCGAGAAATCATAGTCGAGCCGCGCGAACAGCTGGTGCGATTCCAGCGGCGCGAGCAGCGAGCTGTCCCAGTCGCCACCGTCGCCGCCCACCTGAAGCGCCGCCGTGCCGGTCGCCGTGCCGTTGACGAAGGAGCTGAGGACGCCGTTCGACTTGAACACCTGATTGGTCAGCGGGCCGGTGGTGATGACGCCGCCCGCCGGATAGTCGCGCTGGCGCAGGTTGCTGTAAAGCGTGAACGGATTGGCGGTGGTGCCCGCGCCGGCGACACCGACCAGGTTCATCCACGGCCGGTCGGAGCGGCGCAGGATGCCGGTGCCGTCATGATATTGATAGCTCGCCTCGAAATGCGCGTTCTCGCCCAGCTTAGTGCCCCAGGCGACTCCCGCGTCGAACTGGCGCGCATCGCCATATTCGGAGACGCCCATGCTCGCCTCGGCCTTGAGGCCGACGAAGTTGCGGTCGAGCACATAGTTGACCGTGCCCGACACCGCGTCGGAGCCATAGACCGCCGACGCACCCCCGGTGACCACGTCGACGCGCTGGACAAACATCTGGGGAATGAGATCGACATCGACCGCGCCGTTGAACAGCGTCGGCGGGATGCGCAGCCCGTCCATCAGCACCAGCGTGCGCGTGATGCCGAGGTTGCGCAGGTTGAGCTGGTTGGCCGAGCCG
>DATIGZ010000380.1:0-2105 GCA_035481255.1 Sphingomonas sp.
ACATTGCGGCAAGGCGATCGGAAATTCGCCCGATCCCATCGGCATGCCATCGGGCAGCGAACCCCAGGTGGAAATACTGCCCAGCTCCGCAAATTTGAACTTCTGCCCGCCTACCGGACAGACCTTTCGAACCATGAAGTAGGTACTCGCCGCAGCCGGTACAGCCAGTAACGCCAAAATCGCCGCCACCCACGACAAGACGCGCATCACGCCTCCCCCAGTGCCTCGACCAAAGCCTTGACCTTCTTCTGCCGCCATTGCGGGAGCGGTGCGACCAGCCAATAGCCGAGCCGCGAAGGAATCGGATCGCCGACTACCGCGACCCGGCCCGCATCGATGTCGGCCCGCGCAAGCAGTTCCGGCACGGTCGCGCGGCCCAGCCCTTCTGCCGCAGCGTCGAGCGCGAGGCCGGCGTCGCCGACGCGAACGAGCGCCGCGCCATCCTCGGCAACGCAGCCGGGCCAGCCGATCGGCGTCTCGCCGCGCCCGCCGGGCTTGGCGACCGTGACCATCCCGTCGCTCTCGAGCGCTTCGCCCTCATGCTCGCCCGGGCCTTCGCCCCAGCGGATCGCGAGGTCGAGATTGGCTTCGGTAAAGTCGATCGCCTCATCCGCGGCGATCAGCACGAAGCGCAGTTCGGGGTCTTCGCGTGCGATCTCGGCGAGGCGCGGCATCAGCCATTTTTCGGTCAGGTCGCGCGGCGCCGCGATGGTGAGCGACTTGGACGACTGCCCCGCCTGCATCGCGCGCACCGATTCCTCAAACTGGAGGAATCCCGCACGCAGCGCATCGAGCCCAGCCTGTGCCTCCGGCGTCAGCTCCAGCCCCTTGGTCGTGCGGCGAAACAGCACGACGCCCAGCGTATCCTCAAGCGCGCGAATCTGTTGCCCGACCGCCGCCGGGGTCACCGCCAGCTCGTCCGCCGCGCGGGTGAAGGACAAATGCCGCGCCGCCGCGTCGAGCACGCGCAGGCCGTTGAGGGGAAGATGCGTACGCTTCATGCCTTACTCCGCCACCGCCGGCGCGCGCAGCGCGAAGCGGGGGATCGCCACGTCGAATTCATGCCCATCGGCACCGACCATGACGTAACTACCCTCCATCCACCCGGTCGGGGTGGTCAGCGGGCAGCCCGAAACATAGTCATAGCTGGAGCCCGGCGCGATCATCGGCTGTTCGCCGACGACGCCCTCACCCTCGACGCCATGCTGGCTGCCGCGCCCGTCGGTGATCGTCCAGCGGCGCGAGAGCAGCTGAACCGCCTGATGCGACCCGTTTTCGATGCGGATATGATAGGCCCAGAACCAGCGGCCGCGGCCGGGTTCGGATTGTTCGGGCAGGTAGCTGACCGACACGCGCACCGTGATGTCGCGGGTCACCGCCTCCTGGCCGAACAGCGCCTTCACAGCCCGACGGCCTGTAGCGCGGAATCGAGATCGACGATCAGGTCGTCCGGGTCCTCAAGTCCGACATTCAACCGCAGCATCCCTTCGCGCACGCCCATCAGCAGCCGCTGATCCTCGGCGACGCCGCTATGGGTGGTGGAGGCAGGGTGAGTCATCAGCGAGCGAGAATCGCCGATATTGTTCGAAATGTCGATGAGGCCGAGCGCGTCGAGCAGCCCGTGGGCCTGTGCGCGTCCGCCATCGACCTCGAAGGAAAAGATCGGCCCAGCCGCCGCCATCTGGCTCATCGCCAGATTGTGCTGCGGATGGCTGGGCAGCGCCGGGAAGTTCATCCGGGGCACGCGGGCTTCGAGGAAACGGCCGACCTTGAGCGCATTCTCGCTCTGCCGCTGGATGCGCAGGTCGAGCGTCTCCAGCCCCTTGAGCACCACCCAGGCGTTGAACGCGCTCAGCGTCGGCCCGGTGTTGCGCGTGAATGGCAGCAGGACGTTGTTGATGAAGTCCTCGGATCCCGCGACAGCACCCGCCAGCACGCGTCCTTGCCCGTCCATCATCTTGGTCGCCGAATAGGCGACGACGTCCGCGCCGAACTCCATCGGACGCTGCAGCGCCGGTGTCGCGAACGCATTGTCGACCACGCTGACGATGCCGTGCCTGCGCGCGATGCCGCACACAGCTTCCAGGTCCACCACGTCCATCGTC
>DATIGZ010000381.1:0-6660 GCA_035481255.1 Sphingomonas sp.
CTCGAGCTTGTCGAGCACGGCCTTGGCGCGCCGAATCGTCACCGGCGGCAGGCCCGCGAGCCGCGCCACCGCCAGCCCGTAGCTCCGGTCGGCGGGTCCCTCGGCGACTTCGTGGAGCAGGACCAGCTCGCCCTTCCACTCGCGCGCCCGGACGTGATGGAGCGAAAGCGCGTCGCAGCGCTCCGCGAGGCGTGTCAGTTCGTGATAATGGGTCGCGAACAGGCAGCGGCAGCGATTGTCCTCGTGGATCGCCTCCACGACCGCCCAGGCGATGGCAAGGCCGTCGTAGGTCGAGGTGCCACGCCCGACCTCGTCGAGGATGACGAAGCTGCGCGAGGTCGCTTGCGCGAGGATCGCCGCGGTCTCGACCATCTCGACCATGAAGGTCGAGCGGCCGCGCGCGAGGTTGTCCGAGGCGCCTACGCGGCTGAACAGGCGATCGACCAGGCCGAGTTTCGCTCTCGTGGCGGGAACGTAGGCCCCGGCCTGCACGAGCACCGCGATCAGCGCGTTCTGGCGCAGGAAGGTCGACTTACCGCCCATGTTCGGGCCGGTGACAAGCCAGAGCCGGTCGGTTTCGGACAGCACGCAATCGTTGGCGACGAAGCGCTCGCCGCTGCGGGCCAAAGCGGCCTCGACGACCGGGTGGCGGCCGCCCTCCACCTCGAAACACGCATGGTCGACCAGCGCCGGCCGAGTCCAGCCGCCTTCGGCAGCGCGCTCGGCGAGACCCGATGCTACGTCGAGCCGTGCCAGCGCATCGGCGGTTGCGGCGATGGCTTCGCGCTTGTCGAGCGCCGCGGCGGTCAGCTCTTCGAGATGCGCAGCCTCGGCGGCGAGCGCATGCGCGCCGGCTTGAGTGACCTTGACCGCGATCTCGTGCAGCTCGGGCGCATTGAAGCGGACCACGCCTGCCAGCGTCTGGCGATGGGTGAAGCCGCTGTCGGGGCGCATGAGGTCGTCGGCATGCTTGGCCGCGACCTCGATATGATAACCGAGCACGCCATTATGCTTGATCTTGAGCGCGGCGATGCCGGTGCGCTGTTTGTAATCAGCCTCAAGCGCGGCGATGGCGCGGCGGCCGCCGGCGCCGGCATCGCGCAGATCGTCGAGCGCGGCGTCATAGCCCTCGGCGACATAGCCGCCGTTTGACGCATCGATCGGCGGGGCGGGAACCAGCGCGCGCTGAAGCAGGTCGATCAGTGCGCCGTGCCCGCGCAGGTCGGGGGCGAGGGCGGCGAGCAAGGCGGGCGGTTCGGGAAGCTTGCCCAGCTTTTCGCCGAGCCGCCAAGCGCCGTCGAGGCCGTCGCGGAGCTGGCCGAGATCGCGCGGGGAGCCGCGTCCGGCGGCAAGGCGCCCGATCGCGCGGCCAATATCGGGCAAGGCGCGAAGCGAGGTACGCAGATCGTCGCGCAGCCCCGGCACGTCATGGAAGCGCTGGACCAGATCGAGCCGCGCCTCGATCGCGTCGCGGTCCATCAGCGGAGCGGCGATGTCGGCGGCGAGCAGACGCGCGCCGGCGCCGGTAACGGTGCGATCGACCGAATCGAGCAGACTGCCCTTACGCGTGCCGGCCTGGCTCTGTGTCAGCTCAAGACTTTCGCGGGTCGCCGAGTCGATTGCCATGCTGGCGTCGGAACGGGTAACGCGCGGCGGGCGGAGGAACGGGAGCGAGCCCTTGGCGGTGTGTTCGAGATAGGCGACGAGTCCTCCGGCGGCGGACAAGGCGGCGCGGCCGAACTGGCCGAAGCCGTCGAGCGTGGCGACGTCGAACAGACGCTTGAGCCGTGCCTCGCCGCCGCTGCTGTCGAACTCACTGCGCGGGCGGTAGCCGGTGGCGTCGAGCGTGTCGCTACCATCGGCGGCGATCACTTCGGCCGCGCCGAGCCGGGCGAGTGCGGCGCCGACGGCGTCGGGCGCACATTCGAGGATCTCGAACCGGCCGGTCGAGATATCGGCGGCGGCGATCGCGGTCTCTCCGCTCGCTTCGCCGATCGCCGCGCACCAGTTGGCGGTGCGGCTGTCGAGCAGCGATTCCTCGGTCAGCGTGCCCGCCGTGACGACGCGGATGATAGCGCGCGCGACCAGCGCCTTGGAGCCGCCGCGCTTCTTGGCCTCTTCCGGAGTCTCGATCTGGTCGGCGATGGCGACGCGCTGCCCGGCCTTGATGAGCCGCGCGAGATAGCCGTCCATCGCATGGGCGGGCACGCCGCACATCGGGATCTTCTCGCCGCCATGCTCGCCGCGCGCCGTCAGCGCGATGTCGAGGATGCCGCTGGCGAGCTTCGCGTCGTCGAAGAACAGCTCGTAGAAATCGCCCATGCGATAGAAGAGCATGCAGTCGGCCGCTTCGGCCTTGAGCGCCAGATATTGCGCCATCATGGGGGTGGGAGCGGCGTCGGCCATCACGGGACTCGATAGGGGTTCAGACGCGGGCGGCAAGCCCGGAATTGGCGACAATTGTGGATGGATCAGCGCTCGCGGAACTGCGCCCAGTCCGCAGGGCATGCCGCGACCGGCCGTGGCTTGGCCTGCGAGCCTTCTATCGTCCAGCATTCGTCGAAGATCGAGCAATAGCAGGAGCGGACCTTGAGCTTCCACCGCTCGGTTTCGAACCGGCCCCACACCGCCTTGCTTTCCGGGGTTTCAGCAAGGCGCATGAAATAGCTCGATTCGCGCGTGGGCAGCGCGATGCCGGTGGCGGGCGAGGTTGACAGGCTGAACTTGTCGCTCGGCTTCAGCCCGCAGCATTTGGCTAGCAGGTCGCGCGGATCCTGTACCGGTTTTCCCTGATAGCGAATCTCGATCGGACCGAGCAGCGCGGGGCCAACGCCGTTGTTGGCGAGGCTGAGCGAGATCACCCGTTCGCCCTTATCGTTCACATTGCTGGTGCCGTAGGAGATGAACGGCCAGGCATCGGCCTGCTGCATCTTCTTCGTCGCCTCGGCCTGGACGAAGGTGGCATAGGCGACGCCAAGCGAGATCAGCAAAGCGGGGGCACCGATCAGGAAATGGCTGGCCATCAGCCACGGCATCAGTTTGAGCAGCTTGCCGAGCCGCCCGCCCACCGTATCGCCGCGGGCGGAGAGGGCCGCGACCTCCGCTTCGAGCTTGGCGATCCGGTCCTGTTCGGGCGTCGGTACGGTCATTCGCGCTGGATAGCGAAGCCGCGCGGCAGCGACAAACGGAATGGAAGCGAGCGAATGTGCGGATTTCCGCACGAAATAGCTCGGTTCCCGGCTTCGGCGCGCGCACCCGTTCTTTTGCGTCTCTCGTAAAGCGCCAGATTGCGGTGGCGCGGGGCCGTGCCTAAAGGGATCGGGACCGGGAGAGAAGAATGTCCGAAGAAGCCAACGTCCAGTTTTCCGAGCGCGAGGCGCTGCTGTTCCACTCGGAGGGCCGGCCGGGCAAGATCGAGATCGTCGCATCGAAGCCGCTGACCACCCAGCGCGACCTCGCGCTGGCCTATTCGCCGGGCGTCGCCGTGCCCGTGCAGGCGATCGCGGACGATCCGGCGACCGCCTATGATTATACCGCCAAGGGCAATCTGGTCGCGGTGATTTCCAACGGCACCGCGATCCTCGGCATGGGCAATCTGGGCGCGCTGGCGTCGAAGCCGGTGATGGAAGGCAAGGCGGTGCTGTTCAAGCGCTTCGCCGATGTCGATTCGATCGACATCGAGCTGAAGACCGAGGACGTGAACCGCTTCATCGATGCGGTCGAGCTGATGGAGCCGAGCTTCGGCGGCATCAACCTCGAGGACATCAAGGCGCCCGAATGTTTCATCATCGAGCAGACGCTGCGCGAGCGGATGAACATCCCGGTGTTCCATGACGACCAGCACGGCACCGCGATCATCACCGCGGCCGGCCTCATCAACGCGTGCCTGCTGACGGGCCGGCGGATGAGCGAGATCAAGGTTGTGGTGAATGGCGCCGGCGCCGCCGCGATCGCCTGCACCGAGCTGATCAAGGGGCTGGGCGTGCGGCACGAGAACGTGCTGATGTGCGACCGCAAGGGCGTGATCACGCCCGACCGCGAGGGCATCAACCAGTGGCAGTCGGCGCATGCCGTCGCCACCGACCGCTCGACGCTGACCGAGGCGCTGGTCGGCGCCGACGTGTTCCTGGGCCTGTCGGCCGCGGGCGCGCTCAAGCCCGAGATGGTCAAGGACATGGCCCCCGCGCCGATCATCTTCGCGATGGCCAACCCGGAGCCCGAAATCCGGCCCGAACTGGCCAAGGGCGTGCGCCCCGACGCGATCGTCGCCACGGGCCGTTCGGACTATCCCAATCAGGTCAACAACGTGCTCGGCTTCCCGTTCATCTTCCGCGGCGCGCTCGACGTGCGCGCGACGGGGATCAACGACGAGATGAAGATCGCCGCCGCCCAGGCGATCGCCGAGCTGGCGCGCGAGCAGGTGCCCGAGGAAGTGGCGCTGGCCTATGGCCGCGCGCACAGCTTCGGCCCCGACTATATCATCCCGGCGCCGTTCGATCCGCGGCTGATGGAAGTGGTGCCCGCGGCTGTTGCCAAGGCGGCGATGGATTCGGGGGTCGCGACCAAGCCGATCCTCGACATGGCGGCGTACCGCCACACGCTCAAGGGGCGCCTCAACCCGACGACATCGGTGCTGACGCTCGCTTATGAGGGCGCGCGCGCGCACCCCAAGCGCGTGATCTTCGCCGAGGGCGAGGAAGAGGTCGTGTTGCGCGCGGCGATCGCGTTCCGCGAGGGCGGCTATGGTACCCCGGTGCTGGTCGGACGAGACGATGTGCACGATCGGCTGCGCGCGCTCGGCGTCAGCGAGCCCGAGAGCTTCGAAGTGCACAACAGCCGCCATTCGCCGCTGGTGCCGGCGATGGTCGACTTCCTCTACAAGCGTCTGCAGCGCCGCGGCTATCTGCGCCGCGATTGCGAGCGGATGGTCAATCAGGACCGCAACATCTTCGGATCGCTGCTGCTGCAGCTGGGCGAGGGCGATGCGATGATTACCGGCATCACACGCCCCTATTCGCAGAACATGCGCGAGATCCGCCGCGTGATCGATGTGGGCGAGGGGCGCACCGCGTTCGGCGTGCATCTGCTGGTCGGGCAGAGCCACACGGTGTTTATCGCCGACACGACGGTCAACGAACGACCCAATGCCGAGGAGCTGGCCGACATCGCCGAGCAGACCGCGCAGGTCGCGCGGCGCATGGGGCATGAGCCCCGCGTCGCGTTCCTGAGCTATTCCAACTTCGGAAACCCCAAGGGCGCGTTCCTTGAGAATATGCGCGAAGCGGTGAAGCTGCTCGACGACCGGCAGGTGAGTTTCGAGTATGAGGGCGAGATGACCCCCGATGTGGCGCTCAACCCGCGTCAGCTCGCCAACTATCCGTTCGCGCGCCTGTCCGGGCCGGCGAACGTGCTGATCATGCCGGGGCTTCAGTCTGCGCATATTTCGGCCAAGTTGCTGCGCGAACTAGGCGGGGATTCGGTGATCGGACCGATGCTGGTCGGCATGGAAAAGCCTGTCCAGGTCGCGCCGATGACGAGCACCGCAAGCGAATTGGTGACGCTGGCGGTGCTCGCGGCCGGTGGCGTTACCCGGTAATCAGGTCTTCGCCTCGATCATCCAGCAGGCGGCGTTGAAGCGGACGGTGCCTGCAGCGACGAACGGATCGAAGGCGGCGCGAACGATGTCGAGGACGCTTTCGCGCGTCTCCGCATCGGCCTGCTGAAGCATAATGCCGATCCGGCCGAGGCTGGAGAGATAGGGCATCAGCTCTGTTTCGGGGATCGCGCATTCGACGTCGATTGGGCTGATCGCCGCGTCGCGCCAGCCGCTCTCGCTCAGGATCGCGTGAACCTGCGCCGGATCGGCGAAGGCGAACTGACCGGGTGCGCCCGGCCGCAGGGGCGGGAGCGACGGCAGTAAATGCGCGGCCGCCCGTTCTGCGCACGTCATGAACGGGTTCTCGGCCGGTGAACGCCAGGCGACCGCGGCGAGCGGCGCGCCGGGCGTCATCGCAGCGCGGATGCGGGCGAAGGCGGCGGCGGGATTGTCGAAGAACATCACCCCGAAGCGCGACACCGCCATGTCGAACGGGTCGGCGCCGTCGAGGTGCGAGGCGTCGCCGCTGCGGAAGTTGGCATGAACCTTGGGCTCGGCGGCAGCGCGCGTGCGAGCGCGGTCGATCATCATCTGCGACAGGTCAGCGCCGGTGCAGCTTCCCGCCGGGGCGAGTGCGCGGGCGATAGCGAGCGTCGTCGCGCCGGTGCCGCAGCCGATGTCGAGGACGCGGGCCGGGTGATGCCATCGCACGGCATCGACCAGCAGTGACTCGAACGGCGCGAACATGCGCTCGAGGATCGTTTCCTTGTCCAGCCACGCCTGCCCGGCGGGGCCGTTCCAGAGTTGGGCCTGACTCATTTCCTCGATTTTCACGTCACCCATGATGGCTCCTTTCGCTTGATTCGGGGGTGCAGAAGTCGCACCGTGCCACTTCAAGTCGACTTGAGGTCAAGCCATGATGCCGCTGGATATCGCCCAGGTCGCGAAACGCTCGGGCGTGGCTGCCTCGACGCTACGCTACTATGAGGAACGCGGGCTGATCGAATCGATCGGACGGCGCGGCCTGCGGCGGACGTTCGACCCGGGCGTGCTTGAGCGGCTGG
>DATIGZ010000382.1:0-2617 GCA_035481255.1 Sphingomonas sp.
AACATCGACAAGACGATCCGGCGGGGGGTCCGGTTCGACTTCATCTGGCCGGAGATACGCTTATCCGCGCTTCGGAAGGGTTTGCGATTATGGTTAACGCGGCGGCGGCCATAAGTGCGGCGCCGACGCCTTTACACTCCGCCCGCACCTGCCTATCGCCCCGCCATGACACAGCCGGGCGAATCCATCCTCATCGTCGATTTCGGCAGCCAGGTGACCCAGCTCATCGCGCGCCGCGTGCGCGAAGCGGGCGTCTACAGCGAAATCGCTCCTTTCAACGCCGCCGCCGAGGCCTTCGAGCGGATGAAGCCGGGCGGGGTGATCCTGTCCGGTTCGCCGGCATCGGTGCTCGACGAAGGATCGCCGCGGGTTCCCGACGCGATCTTCGAGAGCGGGCTGCCGGTATTGGGCATCTGCTACGGTCAGCAGGTGATGATGCAGCAGCTGGGCGGTAACGTGCAGCTGGGCGACAGCGGTGAGTTCGGCCGCGCCTTTATCGAGATCGCCGACAGCTGTGTGTTGTTCGACGGCCTGTGGACCGAGGGCGAGACGCATCAGGTGTGGATGAGCCATGGCGACAAGGTGACCAGCCTTGCCCCGGGCTTCCGTCCGGTCGCGGCTAGCTCCGGCGCGCCGTTCGCGGTGATCGCCGACGACACGCGCCGCTATTATGCGATGCAGTTCCACCCCGAGGTGGTGCACACGCCCGACGGTGCGAAGCTGCTCGCCAATTTCGTCCGCCACGTCTGCGGCCTCAAGGGCGACTGGACGATGGCGGAATTCCGCCAGACCAAGATCGAGGAGATCCGCAAGCAGGTCGGCAAGGGCAAGGTGATCTGCGGGCTGTCGGGCGGCGTCGACAGCGCGGTCGCCGCTGTGCTGATCCACGAGGCGATCGGCGAGCAGCTGACCTGCGTGTTCGTCGACCATGGCCTGATGCGCAGCGGCGAGGCCGATCAGGTCGTGTCGCTGTTCCGCGGCCACTATAATATCCCGCTGGTCCATGTGAACGCGGAGACACTGTTCCTCAACGGCCTTGCCGGGGTCACTGACCCGGAAGCCAAGCGCAAGTTCATCGGCAAGACCTTCATCGACGTGTTCGAGGAAGAGGCGAAGAAAATCGGCGGGGCCGAGTTCCTGGCACAGGGCACGCTCTATCCCGATGTGATTGAGTCGGTGTCATTCACCGGCGGGCCTTCGGTGACGATCAAGAGCCACCACAATGTCGGCGGCCTGCCCGAGCGGATGAACATGAAGCTGGTCGAGCCGCTGCGCGAGCTGTTCAAGGACGAGGTTCGGGCGCTCGGCCGCGAACTGGGGCTGCCGGACGTGTTCGTCGGCCGCCACCCGTTCCCGGGACCGGGCCTCGCCATTCGTATCCCGGGCGAAGTGACCAAGGAGCGCTGCGACATTCTGCGCAAGGCGGACGCGGTGTATCTGGAAGAGATCCGCAACGCTGGCCTCTATGACGCGATCTGGCAGGCGTTCGCGGTGCTGCTGCCGGTCAAGACCGTCGGCGTGATGGGCGACGGGCGCACCTATGACAGCGTGTGCGGCCTGCGCGCGGTGACCAGCACCGACGGCATGACCGCCGACGTCTATCCGTTCGACGCGAGCTTCCTGACGCGCGTGGCGACGCGGATCGTCAACGAGGTAAAGGGCGTCAACCGCGTGGTGTACGACTATACGTCGAAGCCGCCGGGGACGATCGAATGGGAGTGACGGCGCGATGACCATCGCCTTTTACGGTATCCCCAACTGCGACACGGTGAAGAAGGCGCGGGTGTGGCTCGACGCCAACGGGATCGCCTATGCTTTCCACGACTATAAGAAGGAAGGCGCGGACCCGGCGCGGCTGGCGAAATGGGCCGAGACGGCCGGGTGGGAGAAGCTGCTCAACCGCGCGGGCACGACCTTTCGCAAGCTGGACGAGGCGGACAAGGCCGATATCGATCAGGCCAAGGCGCTGCGGTTGATGGCCGCGAACCCCTCGGTCATCAAACGGCCGGTAGTCGAGTATCGCGGCGGCGTGCTGGTGGGGTTCAAGCCCGAGGAATGGGCGGCGGCATTGCTCTGACGAAGTGATTGGCAAATTCACCATTTAGGGTAGGCTACGTGCCATCGAACGGCCCAAGGGGGAGAGGTTCAGATGGCAAGTCAGTTTGCGCAAAAGCCGCCTGTCTGGTTCAAAATCATCGCAATCATCCTGTTGCTGTGGGGCCTCGCCGGTTGCGCGTCGCTTTACGGGCATTTCGTGGTCGGTCCGGATATGGACCCGAACGCGACCGACTATGATCGCACGCTCTACGCGTCGCTGCCGATGTGGCTCAACATCGTCTATGTCGTCGCCGTGCTCGCCGGCCTGCTCGGATCTATCGGGCTGCTGATGCGCGCGAAATGGGCGGGAACGCTCTACCTGCTCTCCCTGATCGCGGTGATCGCTCAGTTCGGCTACATGTTCTTGGCCACCGACATCATCGCGGTGAAGGGTGTGTGGACGACCTATTTCCCGGCCTTCATCTTCGCGATGGCGTTGTTCCAGGTTTGGTTCGCGGGTCTGGCCAACAAGCGCGGCTGGCTGCGCTGAACGGCTGATTGCCCTTTCGCTGGAATGGGC
>DATIGZ010000383.1:0-2871 GCA_035481255.1 Sphingomonas sp.
CCGATCCCGCTCGCCGCCGACGAAAGCGTGCTGACGCTCGCCGATATCGGCGGGCTCGTCGGCCGGTTCGACGTCGTCAACATCAAGCTCGACAAGTGCGGCGGGCTGACCGAGGGGCTCGCGATGGCGCGTCGAGCGCGCGAGCTCGGCCTTGGCGTGATGGTCGGCAACATGGTCAGCAGCAGCCTGGCGATGGCCCCCGCCTTCATCGTCGGCCAGCTCTGCGACATCGTCGACCTCGACGGCCCGATCTTCCTCGCTGCCGACCGCTTGCCATCGATCGAATACCGCGACGGCGATGCGTGGTGCGGCGAGGCGATATGGGGACGCGGATGACCGCGCCGCGAACAGACAGGAGAAGGAAACGGGGCATGAAGAAGATCATTCTAGCGGCGCTGGCCTGCACAGCGTTCGTCCAGCTCGCCGCCGCGCAGGAGCAGCCTGCCCGGACCTACGTCCATGCCGGGCGCCTGCTTGCCGATCCGGCGAGCGGGCGGGTCGAAACGGGCAAGACGATCGTCGTCGAGCGCGGCAGGGTCATCGAGATCCGCGACGGCTATGTCGGCGAGGGCAAGGTGATCGACCTGCGTGACGCGTTCGTCATGCCCGGCTTCATCGATAGCCACGTTCACCTGACGATGGAATCGAGCCCGACCAGCCGGATCGACGCGGTGACCAAATCGACCACCGATCAGGCGTTCGACGGCGTCGTCTATGCAGGGCGGACGGTGCGCGCAGGCTTCACGACGGTCGTCGATCTGGGCGCGGACTCGGAGGCGATCAACGCGCTGCGCGACGCCATCGCGACCGGTAAGGTCGTCGGCCCGCGCATCATCGCCGCGGGCGCGGTCGCCGCGCATGGCGGGCATGGCGATATCCACGGCTACCGGCGTGAGATCCTGGACCTGTTCCGTCCGCAGACGTTGTGCTCGGGCGCGGACGATTGCGCGCGTGCTGTGCGGCTCGCGGTGCAGCGCGGCGCCGACATCATCAAGACCGCGTCCACCGGCGGAGTGATGTCGAACACCGCGGCGGGGCTTGGTCAGCAGATGAGCGACGCCGAACTGGTCGCGATCGTCGAGACCGCGCACCGGCTCGGCCGCAAGGTCGCCGCGCACGCCCACGGCACCGACGGGGTCAACGCCGCATTGCGCGCCGGCGTCGATTCCGTGGAGCACGGCACGTATATCGACGCGGAATCGATCCGGCTGTTCAAGGCGAAGGGAAGCTACCTCGTTCCGACCCTGCTCGCCGGAGACACGGTAACGCAGCAGGCCGAGACCGCCGACTGGATGCCCGGTCCGGTCCGCGCCAAGGCGCGCACCGTCGGTCCGCTGATGGTCGACGCGCTGCGGCGCGCGCATCAGGGCGGCGTGAAGATCGCCTTCGGTACCGATTCCGCGGTCTCCAAACATGGCGAGAATGGCCGCGAGTTCGCGCTGATGGTGAAGGCGGGGATGACCCCGCTCGACACGATCCGAGCCGCGACGGTCTGGGGCGCGACCCATATCGGGCTGGAAGGGGAGGTCGGTTCGCTGACGGCGGGGAAGGCCGCGGACATCGTCGCGGTGCGCGGCGATCCTCTCAAGGATGTCAAACAGCTTGAGACGATGCACTTCGTGATGAAGGGCGGCGTCATCGTTCGACCGGCCGGAGACTAATCCGGGTATTTTCGAGACAGGGATGGGCGCCTCGCCTGACGAGGCGCGACGGGAGAGTGAGAAATGCGATCGATCGTGCAGTTTGCCTTGCTGCCGTTCGCCCTGCTTCTGGGCGTTGGCGCATCGGGACAGACCGTAACCACCGGCTCGGCCGTGCCGAAAGCGGCACAGCCGACCGCCGGTGCCGCCGCGACGCCGGCGCCCCTTGCCGAGGGCGCCAGGCCGCTGACCAAGGAGGACCTCGACGGCTGGCTCGACGGCTTCATGCCCTACGCGCTCAAGCGTGGCGACCTTGCCGGGGCCGTGGTCGTGGTGGTCAAGGACGGGCAGGTGCTGACTCAGCGCGGCTTCGGCTATGCCGACGTCGCCAGCCGGACTCCGGTTGATCCGGACAGGACGCTGTTCCGCCCCGGGTCGGTGTCTAAGCTCTTCACCTGGACCGCGGTGATGCAGCAGGTCGAGGCGGGCAGGATCGACCTCGACAAGGACGTCAACGCCTATCTCGATTTCCAGATTCAGTCTTATCAGGGCAAGCCGGTGACGATGCGTCAGTTGATGACGCATACCGCCGGGTTCCAAGAGCATGGCAAGCGGACCATCTTCGAGGACGTCAAGTTCCAGATCTCGCTGGCCGACTATGTGAAGGTGCAGCCCAAGCGGATCTACGCCGCGGGGACGACGCCGTCCTATTCCAACTACGGCACCGCGCTGGCCGGCTATATCGTCGAGCGCGTCTCCAAGATGTCGTTCGACGACTATGTCGAACAGCGAATCTTCCGGCCGCTCGGCATGACCCGGTCGACCTTCCGCCAGCCGCTGCCCAAGGGGTTCGTGCCGCAGATGGCGGCGGGGTATCGCAAGGGATCGGACGCCGCCTCGAAGTTCGAGATCGTCGGCCCGGCGCCGGCGGGATCGCTCTCCTCGACCGGTGCCGACATGGCCAGGTTCATGATCGCGCACCTCAATCAAGGCGCCGGTCTGATGAAGCCCGAAACCGCGCGGATGATGCACGACACGCCGCTGACCATCCTGCCGCCGCTCAACCGGATGGAACTGGGCTTTTTCGAAACCAACATCAACGGGCGGCAGGTGATCGCGCATCTGGGCGATACCCAGCTGTTCCACACCGCGCTCCACCTGTTCATGGACGAGAAGATCGGCATCTATATGTCGTTCAATGCGACCGGCGAACAGGCGTCGGTCGGTCCCG
>DATIGZ010000384.1:0-11611 GCA_035481255.1 Sphingomonas sp.
GCCGCGCGGTGTCGGTGCGTGAGCCGGTGCCTGGCCGATATGTATTTGATTTCGGGCAGAATTTTTCAGGGTGGGTGCGCATCCGGGCGACGGGGGCAGCGGGCACGAGGATCACCGCGAAGTTCGCCGAGCTGCTCAACCCGGACGGCACCGCGGACCTGTCCAACTTGCGGCTCGCCAGGGCGACCGACAGCTTCACGCTGGCGGGGACCGGCGCGGCCGAGAGCTTCGAGCCGCACTTCACCTATCACGGCTTCCGCTATGTCGAGGTCGAGGGTTATCCCGGGACGCCGACCGCTGACGATATCGAGGGCGTGATCGTCCACAGCGCCTGCCGCGAAGTGGGTCACATGACCTTCCGCGACGCGCCGTTGCTCCAGCGCATCTGGAACAACGCGATGTGGAGCCAGCGGTCGAACTTCTTCAGCGTTCCGACCGACTGCCCGCAGCGCGACGAGCGCATGGGCTGGATGGGGGACATCCAGGTGTTCCTCGACGCCGCGGCGTTCAACATGGAGGTCGATCCCTTCATCCGCCGTTTCCTGCTCGAAGCGCGCGCGGCGCAGCGGCCCGACGGTGCCTATCCGATCGTCGTGCCGCAGCCCCTGTCCTTCCCCGACGTGGTGACCGCGGGATGGAGCGAGGCGGGGATCATCCTGCCGTGGCAGCTGTGGCAACGCTACGGCGACACCGCGGTGATCGACGAGAATTGGGAGGCGATGGAGGGCTGGATGGCCTATGTCGCGCGGACCAACCCCGATCATGTGTGGCGCAACGACCGTGGCCTTGATCTGGGCGACTGGTTGTCGGTCGATGCGATCAAGCCCGACGACGAGACCACGCCGCGCATCCTCTGCGCCACTGCCTATTGGGCCTGGTCGGCCGAGCTGATGGCCGGGATGGCGGCGGCGACCGGGCGCGATGCCGACGAAGTGCGCTACCGCGCGCTGCACGAGGCGATCGTCGACGCCTATGCCGCCGAGTTCGTGGGCGAGGACGGTGTGTGCGGCAATGGCAGCCAGACCAGTCAGGTGCTCTCGCTGGCGTTCGGGCTGGTACCCGAAGACCGGCGCGCGGCGGCGGCGACGGTGCTGGCGGACGAGATCCGCGGACGAGGCATGAAGCTGTCGACCGGCTTCCTCGGCACACCCTATCTGCTCGACGTGCTCGCCGATGCGGGGCTGTGGGACGAAGTTTCCGGCCTGCTGCTTCAGACCGGCTATCCGAGCTGGGGCTATATGCCCGAGCAGGGCGGGACGACGGTGTGGGAGCGCTGGAACGGCGACACCGGCGATCTCAGCATGAACAGCTACAACCATTATGCCTTTGGCGCGGTGGTCGGCTTCTTCTACCGCCGGCTGGCCGGCATCGCGCCCGCGGCGCCGGGCTTCCGCCGGATCGCGGTGCGCCCGGTTTGGCTGCCGCAGGTCGGGCGCGTCGCGGCGCGGTTCGATTCGCCGGTGGGACTGATCGCGAGCGAGACCGGCGGTGATGCCGACGGACTCAACCGTTTCACGCTCACCGTGCCCGCCAACACGGTCGCCGAGGTCGAGCTGCCCGGCACCGGCTGGCGCGGTGTGCCGGGCGAGGCGCGCGAGAGTGATGGCCTGACCTGCTTCGATGCCGCGCCGGGCACATACGAATTTACAAGATAAAGAGAGAGGAACGATCGATGCCGACGCTGGGGCTCGTCCATAATTCGCCGATGCTGGCGGGCGTGTTCAACGAGATCGCGGCGCGGGTCATGCCCGATGTGCGTATCCTGCACTTCGTCGACGAAAGCACGATCAAGAACACGATCGCCGCGGGGCACCTCCAGAAGTCGACGATGCGGCAGGTGATCCGGCTGGTCGGATCGACCTTCGACGCCGGATGCGACGTCGCGATGGTCACCTGCTCGTCGATCGGCCGCGCGGTCGAGATGGCGGCGGAACTCTATGACCAGCCCGTGCTGCGCGTCGACCGCGCGATGGCCGAGCAGGCGGTGACGAGCGCGAAACGGATCGGCGTCGTCGCGACGCTCTCCACCACGCTCGATCCCACCGCCGATCTCGTCCGCCGCGTCGCCGCCGAACAGGGCAAGGATATCGAGCTGGTCGCGCATCTGTGCGAAGGCGCGTTCGACGCGGTGATGGCCGGCGACGGCGCGACGCATGACCGCATCGTCGGCGAGGCGCTGACCACCGCGCTTGCCGGTGTCGATGCGATCGTGCTGGCGCAGGCGTCGATGGCGCGGGTCGTCGCGACCCTGCCCGAAGGCGCGGTCAAGGCGCCGGTCCTGTCCAGCCCCGAACTCGGCATGCTGCGCGCGGCCGAAGTGCTGAAGGGGCTTTCGAAGTGAAGAAGCGGCATGCCGTACTCGGCCTGCTCGCCGCGCTATCGGTCATCACCTTCATCGATCGCATGGCGATCGCGGTCACCGGCCCGGCGATCCAGAAGGATCTGGGCCTGACGCCATCGCAATGGGGCTGGGTGCTCGGCGCCTATACCTTTGCCTATGCCGTGTTCGAGGTTCCGTCGGGCGCGATCGGCGACCGGTTCGGCTATCGCAAGGAACTGACGCGGATCACCGTGTGGTGGTCGTTCTTCACCGCGATCACCGCGGTCTGCGTCAGTTTCTGGCAGCTGACGGCAGCGCGCTTCCTGTTCGGGCTGGGTGCTGCGGGCGCCTATCCCAACATGTCGGGCGTGCTCTATCGCTGGTTTCCCAAGCGCGAGCGCGCGCGCGGGCAGGGCGTGATCTGGGCGGCGAGCCGGCTGGGCGGCGCGCTTGCGCCGTTGCTGCTGGTGCCGATGAACGCGCATCTGGGCTGGCAGATGGTGTTCGTGATCCTGGGCCTGATCGGCTTCGTCTGGGCGATCCTGTGGTGGCGCTGGTATCATGACCGCCCGGCCGACCAGCCGGGTATCACGCCCGAGGAAGTCGCCGAGATCGGCGACGACGCGGGCGCGGGCCATTCCGGCACGCCATGGGGCAGGCTGCTGCGTCTGCCGCAGCTGTGGCTGATCGGCGTCGCCTATTTCTTCTACGCGTTCGGCAGCTGGTTCTTCTTCGGCTGGTTCGCGCAATGGATGACCAACGGCCGTGGCTTCACCCCGACCGAGATGGCCTTCTATGCCGCGATCCCGTTCCTGCTCGGCATCGTCAGCAACCTGATCGGCGGGGTGCTGAGCGACCGGCTGGGCGCGCGGATCGGGTTCAAGCTGGCCTATCGCCTCATCACCAGCGTGTGCCTCACCGTCACGGCGGCACTGCTGCTGGCGATGAGCCTCACCCCCGACAAGACCATGGTCGTGGTGCTGGCGGCCGCGAGCTTCGCGGTGATGGACCTGATGCTGCCGTCCGCCTGGGCGATGTGCATGTCGATCGGCGGGCGCTACGGCGGCACCGCGACGGGCTTCATGAACATGCTGGGCAATCTCGGCGGATTCATCTGCACCGTGGCGACCGGATACATCATCGCGGGCACCGGCAGCTACGACCTGCCGGTTCAGGGCATCGCCCTGATGGTGCTGATCGCGGCAGGCCTGTTCGCGGTGATCGATAGCTCGAAGGGGTTTGACCAGAAGGCGGCACCCGCCGCCGCCTGACGCGAGCCCGCGCGAACAAGCGGGCCGTGTCACATCAGGGAAAGGGAGAGGGATGATGCGTTGGACAAGTGCGGCCATCGCCGGTCTTGCACTGGCGATGGCCGCGGCACCCGCAGCCGCGCAGGATCGGACGCCGCCGCTCAAGGTCTCGGCCAATGGCCGCTATCTGGAGGCGGGGGGCAAGCCCTTCTTCTGGCTGGGTGACACCGGTTGGCTGATGCTGGGCAAATTGAACCGCGAGGAGACCGAACGCTATCTCGCGAAGCGTGCCGCGCAGGGCTATAACGTCATCCAGGTGATGATGCTGCACCGACCGGAGATGGCCAGCCCGGTGGCGGGCGCGGCGCTGGTCGACGGCGACCTCAAGCGTCCGCGCGTTACCCCGGGCAGCGACCTCTCCAAACCCGGCGAGTATGACTATTGGGATCATCTCGACTGGGTGTTCGACCGCGCGGCGGCGCATGGCCTGTACATCGCGCTGGTGCCGGTCTGGGGCGATTTCGCCGATTTCCGACTGCTCAATGTCGACAGCGCGCAGGTGATCGGCCGCTTCGTCGCGGAGCGGTACAAGGGGAAGCCCAACCTCATCTGGATGAACGGCGGAGACCGCTATCCCGAACTTTCGCCCGCGGCGTGGGACATGCTCGGCAAGACGATCCGCGCGATCGATCCCAATCATCTGATGACCTATCACCCCGCCGGGCGCGCAAGCTCGTCCTGGATGTTCCACAAGGCCGACTGGCTCGACTTCAACATGTATCAGTCGGGTCACCAGACCTACGCCCAGGACCAGCAGCTCAACGCGCGGGGCGAGGATAACTGGGTCTATACGACCGACGACCTGTCGCGCTCGCCGCAAAAGCCGACGATCGACGGCGAGCCGAGCTACGAGAATATCCCCCACGGTCTGGATCGCGAGCCCGAGCCGCGCTGGGGTCCGGCGGACGTGCGCCGCTATGCCTGGTGGTCGGTCCTCGCGGGCGCGTTCGGTCACACCTATGGCGAGAACAGCGTGATGCAGTTCTTCGTGCGCGGCGGAAAGGCCAACGCGTACTGGCCCAAGCTGTCATGGGACGAGGCGCTCGACGCGCCGGGCGGGCAGCAGATGCGCCACCTCAAGGACCTGATCCTGTCGCGGCCGTTCCTCGAGCGCGTGCCGGACCAGTCGCTGATCGTCGGCAACGGCACGCGGTACGAGCGCGTCGCGGCGACGCGCGGGGCGAGCTACGCGATCGCCTACAGCTACACCGGCAAGCCGTTCACGGTGCGGATGGGCAAGATCAGCGGCAAGCGCGTCCGTGCGGCGTGGTTCGATCCGCGCACCGGCAAATCCACGGCGATCGGCGTCTTCGCCAATCGCGGCACCCGCCTCTTCACCCCGCCGGGCACGCCTGTGCCCGGCAACGACTGGGCCCTTGTGCTCGACGACGAAACCGCCGGGAGGCCCTTGTGAAGCGTATCTTGACGACCCTTGCCGCCGCCCTGCTTGCCGGGGCGGCTGTGTCGCCCGCGCTCGCGCAGACCGATGCGCCGGCTGGCCAGCAGCAGTTCGACAAGCTGTGGCTCGGTTCCGCCTGGTATCCCGAGCAATGGCCGGAGGAGCGCTGGGCCGAGGATCTGCGCCTGATGAAGGCGCATGGCGCCAATGTCGTGCGCATCGGCGAATATGCGTGGAGCCGCATGGAGCCCGAAGAGGGTAAATACGACATGGACTGGCTGGTCCGCGCGGTGCGGCTGGCGGCGAAATACGACATCAAGGTGGTGATCGGCACGCCGAGCGACACCCCGCCGGCGTGGATGACGCAGAAATACCCGGACGTCTCGCAGATCCAGAGCAACGGCCAGAAGGTCGGTCATGGCGGACGGCGGCAATTCTCGATCTCGTCCAAGCGCTATCGCGACTTCTGCCGCGAGATCGTGACGCGGATGGCGCAGGCTCTGGGCAAGGAGCCCAATGTCATGGGCTGGCAGATCGGCAACGAGCCGACCGACGAGAGCTATGATCCCGAGGCGCGCGCGGCATGGGTCGCGTGGCTCAAGCAGCGCTACGGCACGCTCGACAAGCTCAACGACGCGTGGACCACGCAATATTGGTCGCAAAGCTATACCGACTGGGAACAGGTCCCCTTCAGCAACGACAAGGCCAATCCCGGCTGGATGCTGGAGCTCAAGCGCTTCATCACCTCGCAATGGGTGGGGTTCCACAAGAACCAGCTCGACGCGATCCGCGCGCATGCCGATCCCAAACAGTTCATCACGGTGAATTTCGGCGGACTCGGCTGGGCCAATCGCTTCGATCGCTACGCCGCCAACCGCGATCTCGATTTCACCTCATGGGACAATTACGTCGGTAGCGGGCATTTGAAGCCCTATCGCAACGGCGCGACGCACGATCTGGTGCGCGGGTGGAAGCGCAAGAATTTCTGGGTGATGGAGATCCAGCCCGGCTTCGTGAACTGGGCGGGGGTGAGCAACATGCTCTACCCCGGCGAGACGCGGCGCATGGCGTGGCAGGCGATCGGCCACGGGTCGGACGGCATCCTCTATTGGCAGTGGCGCAACGCGCTCAACGGGCAGGAGACGATGCACGGATCGATCATCGGGCAGGATGGCAAGCCGCTCCCGGTCTATGCCGAGGTGCAGCAGATCGGACGCGAGATGGCCAGGGCGACGCCGCTGATCGCGGGCACGCATCCGGTGTCGGACGTCGCGGTGCTGCACGATTATGCCAGCCGCTGGGCGATCGACTTCCAACTTCACCATCGCGACTATGACCAGATCGAGGTGCTGCTCGATTACTACCAGCCGCTCAAGGATGCGCGCGGGGCGGTGGATATCGTCGAGGCGGAAGTGGCGCCGCTATCGGGCTACAAGCTGGTCGTCGCGCCGAGCCTCAACGTCATCAGCGAGACGACCGCGAAGCGGCTGACCGACTATGTGCGCGGCGGCGGGCATCTGATCCTCGGTCCGCGCTCGGGGATGAAGGACGCGTTCAACGCGCTTCAGACGCAGCGCCAGCCGGGGCCGCTCGCCGAACTGCTGGGCGGGCGCGCCGAGCAATATTACGCGCTCGACGAGGCGGTCGAGGTGGGGAGCGGAAAGGCGACGATCTGGGCCGAGCAGCTGTCGACTTCGGCACCCGATACGCAGGTGCTGCTGCGCTACGGCAAGGCCAATGGCTGGCTCGACGGCAAGCCGGCGGTGATCAGCCGCAAGGTGGGCGCGGGGCGCATCACCTATGTCGGCGCGCTGGTCGACGACGCGGTGATGAAGACGCTGATCGACGGCGCGATCAGGGATGCAGGGGTCGCGCGCGACTTCACGGTGCCCGCCGATGTCGAGTTGATGACGCGCGAAGGGCAGGGGCGGCGAATCGTCATTCTGATCAACCATGGCCGCACGGCGCAGACCGTGACGCTGCCCGAGCCAATGACCGACATTCTCGCCGGCGGCTCCAAATCGAGCGTGACTCTGCCCGTCGAGGGCGTCGTCGTGCTTCAGCGCGGAGGCAAGTGATGCGCAATCTCCTGCTCGCCGCTGCCGCGGCGCTGATACTTGTCCCCGCGGTCTCGGCGCAGACCGCGTTCCCAAACCGTGCGACCGCGTTCGCCGACAAGCCCGCGATCGCGGTGGGCGTCGCCTGGTATCCCGAGCAATGGCCCGAGGAACGCTGGGCGGTCGATCTCGACCTGATGAAGGCGAGCGGCTTCAACACCGTGCGCATCGGCGAATTCGCCTGGGCGCGGATGGAGCCGGAGGAGGGCAAGTTCGACTTTGCGTGGATGGACCGCGCGATCGAGGCGGCGGTCAAGCGCGGCTTCATGGTCGTGATCGGCACGCCGAGCGCCGCGCCGCCGGCCTGGCTGACACGGAAATATCCCGACACGCTCCGCGTCGACGAGAATGGCCAGCGCGCCAGCCATGGCGGGCGCCGGCACTTCTCCTTCGCCAGCAAACGCTATCGCGACCTCTCGCGCCGCATCGCGGTGGAGATGGCGACGCGCTATGGCAGGCACCCGTCGGTGGTCGGCTGGCAGATCGACAATGAGGTCGGGCCGCCGTCATGGGACGCGGAATCGGTCGCGGCGTGGCATGCGTTCCTGAAACGGCGTTACGGCACGATCGACGAGCTCAACCGGCGCTGGACGACACAATATTGGTCGCAATTCTACAATGACTGGGATCAGATCCCGCTGCGTCAGACCGGGCAGCAGAACCCCGGTCTGCTGCTCGACTTCCGCCATTTCACGACGGCGGTGTGGACCGATTACATCCAGAATCAGGCGCGCGCGATCCGGCCGCTGATCGACAAGCGCGCGTGGATCACGACGAACACGATGTTCTGGAACGCGGGCTTCGACCATTTCGAAATGCACCGCGACCTCGATCTGGCGAGCTGGGACAATTACATCCCCGATGGCCGGCCCGACTGGGTGGCGAACGGCGCCAATCACGCGCTCGTCCGCGGCTATAAGCAGCGCAATTTCTGGCTGATGGAAACGCAGCCGGGGCGGGTCGATTGGGTGCCGGTCAACCGTGCGCTCGACCCCGGACAGGTGCGCGAGCTGGCGTGGCAATCGGTCAGCCATGGATCGGACGGCGTGATCTATTGGCAATGGCGCCCGGCGCAGAACGGGCAGGAGACCTATCACGGCGCGGTGCTGGGGCAGGACGGCACCCCCAACCCGATCCATGCCGAGATTACGCAGATCGCCAGGGAACTGACCGCCGCCGCGCCGCTGCTCGCCGACACCGGCCCGGCGGCGAAGGTTGCGGTCATCTATTCCTATGACAGCCGCTGGGCGATCGACCTGCAACGCCACCATCGCGACTTCGACCCGGTCAAGGCGTTCACCGACACCTACCGCCCGCTGCGCGTGCAGAGCCAGGGCGTGCATGTGGTCTCGCCCGATGCCGAACTGAAAGCCTATCCGCTGGTGGTTGCCCCCAATCTCAATGTGGTGACTCAGGCGCAGGCCGGCCGGCTGGAGGCCTATGTTCGCGGCGGCGGTCATCTGGTGCTCGGCCCGCGTTCCGGGATGAAGGACGACGCCAACGCGCTGTGGCCGCAGCGCCAGCCGGGGCCGCTCGCCGGGCTGCTCGGCGCGACCGTCGAGCAATATTATGCGCTCGACGAACCGGTGGGGATCACCGGCGATCTGGGCGAGGGCAAGGTCGCGATCTGGGCGGAGGAGATCCGGCCCGACGCGGCGGATGTCCGCGTGCTCGCGACCTATACCGATCCCGGCGGCTGGCTGAACGGAAAGCCCGCGGTGGTGACGCGCAAGGTCGGGCGCGGGAGCATCACCTATTTCGGCGCATGGCTGGATGCGGCGACGATGAGGACGCTGGCGACGCGCCTGCTGGGCGAAGCGAAGATCGCGCCCATCGTCCCCGACGCGCATCCCGATCTGGAGATCAGCGAGCGCGCGGGCGGGGGCAAGCGGGTGATGATCGTGATCAATCACGGCACCGGCACGCGGCCGCTGGCACCGCCAGCGGGCGCGCGCTTCATCAGCGGCGACTGGGCGGGCGGCCAGATCAAGGCACATGGCGTGGCGCTGTTCCAGCTCAAATGAGGTGGCTGCTCACACCCGCCGCCGCGCTGTTGCTGATCGGAGCGGCGGCGCCCGAGCGCTGGATCGCGGCATGGACCGCGCCGCCGATCGGCTATGAACCCAAGATCCGCGACGGCCTTGGCCGGCCCTATCGCGACGAGACGGTGCGCCAGGTGGTGCGCGCGGGGATCGCGGGGCGGACGTTGCGCATCCGGCTGTCGAACGAGCTGGGCGGCGCGCCGCTGGCGATTGGCGGCGCGTCGATCGTGCGGCTCGACGCCGCGGGTGTGCCGGTGCCGGGGAGCCTGCGGGCGCTGAGCTTTGCGGGGAATGCGGATGCGATCATTCCTGCCCGCGCACCCTATCTGAGCGACCCCGTGGAGTTCGCCGTCGCGGCCGGCGAGCGGTTCGCCGTCTCGGTCCATTATGCCGGCGAGACCGAAGCCGCGGCGCATGCCCAGATGGTCGATGTCGCGCCGGGCAACCAGACCGGATCGGTGGCGCTCATCGACGCGAAACGTGCCCGCGCGTCGGGCATCGTTTCGGGCGTCGAGGTGACGGGCAGCCGTGAGAACCGCGTGCTGGTCGCGTTCGGCGATTCGATCACCGAAGGGGCGGGCGCGACGCAGAGCAAGGCGATGAGCTGGCCCGACCAGCTCCAGCGGTTGCTCGCGGGTTCACCGAACGGGCGGTGCTGGTCGGTCGCCAATGCCGGGATCAGCGGCAACCGGTTGCTGAGCAACGGGCGCGGCCCCAACGCGCTGTCGCGCTTCGAGCGCGATGTGCTGGGCGTGCCGGGGGTGACGCATGTCGTGTTGCTCGAAGGGATCAACGATATCGGCAAGGTCAGCGACCCGGCGCGCGCGCATGAGCAGGCGAGCGCGGCGCAGATCATCGGAGCACATCAGCAGTTGCTGGCGCGAGCAAGGGCGGCGGGGCTCAAGGTGATCGTCGGGACCTTACTGCCCTATGAGGGCGCGGCCTATGCAGACGAAGCGGGTGAGCAGCGCCGGCAGACGGTCAATCGCTGGATCCGTGCCAATGCGCGGCGCTACGATGCGGTGATCGATTTCGACGCGGCGATGCAGGAGCCGGGCAAGCCGAATCTGATGCGGCTGGCGTGGCAGATCGGGGATCATCTGCATCCCAATGACGCGGGCTATACGGCGATGGCGCAAACCGCGCTGCCGGTGGTTCTGCGGCAGGGGTGCGGGGGATAGCTTCCCCACCGTCATCCCGGCCTTGTGCCGGAATCCACCGGGAGGCGAGTCATGGACAAGAGGTTCGAAGTCGGTCCGTGGGGAGCCGTGGACCCCGGCACAAGGCCGGGGTGACGATGAAGGGCGGTCGGTCGGGTTAGTCCTGACTCACCACGGCTTCGACCGCGCCACCGCCAGCCCGCGCACGTCGTTGGGCCATTTGCCGCTGACCGCACAGTAGAAGTGATAGAGCGCGCCGTCGTGCCAGATCACCGCTGGCTTGTGCGCGTATTTCTCGTCGATCGATCCCGGCGGGCCGACATCGACCAGCACCTCGCTCGACTTGGCGAAGCTGGTCGGGCTGTCGCCGAGCGCGATCAGGTCGCGCGCGAAGCCGTCGGTCGACAGGCCGAAATAGAACATCGCCCATTTGCCCTGATGGGTCACAACGACCGGGTCGCTGGCGAAGCGGTCGTCGGGCGCGCCCTTGGCGCCGAAGCGCAGCAGCGGGCTGGCCGGATGCCGCGTCCAGCTCTTGAGGTCCGTGGAGATAGCGAGGCCGGTCTGCTCCTTCCATGGCGAGCCGGTGGTCTTGGCGTTGTAGTAGAGGTGGAAGGTGTCGCCGACCTTGATGAGGTACGGCTTGTAGAGGCCGCCGCGTTCCCATTCGGCGCCATCCTCGGCGCGCAGGATCACCGGGCCGCGCTCCCACGTCATGAAGTCCTTGCTGAAGGCGAGGCCGATCACCGCCGGCCCTTCCTCATAGCCGGGGCTGGGATAGGCGTGCCATGCGGCGACATAGTGTCCGTCGACCTTCACCAGCCGCGCCGGGCTGCGCAGATCGTTCTCGCGCAGGATCGAGGCGCAGGCGATGTTATGGCGCGTCACCGGGTCGTTCGGGTCGCGCGACATGATCAGCCCAAGCCGTTTCCAGTTGAGCAGATCGCGCGATTCGCAGATGCCGGTCTGATAGCCGGTGCCGTCGAAGCCGACATAGGTGAGGTAGAATTGCCCGTTCGCCGAGAAGACGAACGGGCAATCGACCGCCTTCTCGTCGAAGCTGCCCTTCACGCCCGAGCCGCCGAGGATCAGTTTCGGGTGCTTGTACGGGGTACGATAAGGGGCGAGCGGATCGCGGGCCGCGTGCGCCGGCAATGCGGCAAACCCCGCGCCCGCGAGCGCGCCGCCGAGCAGGTCGCGCCGGCCGATCATCGGATCACGCGGACGAGATAGGAGGCCGCGGCGGGCGTGCCGACCTCGATC
>DATIGZ010000385.1:0-4461 GCA_035481255.1 Sphingomonas sp.
CTCGCCAAATGGGCGACCCGGATCGAGGACGCCCGCCGCATCCCCGAATACGTCGCCCGCGCCTGGAACGTCGCGATCAGCGGCCGCCCCGGTCCGGTCGTGATCGCGCTGCCCGAGGACATGCTGCTCGATGAGGTCGAGGCGGTCGATCGGCCAAAGCTCGGCCGCGTCATACAGGCTCCTGACATCGATGCGCTTCGGTCTTTGGGGGAACTGCTTTCGCGCGCGGAAAACCCAATCGCGATTATCGGGGGTGCGGGATGGACGCGGGCAAGCGGGGAAGCGTTCGCGGCGTGGGCAGAAAGGCTCGATCTGCCAGTCGCTTCCGCATTCCGCCGGCAGGACTCGCTCCCCGCCGGCTGTGGTGTCTACGCAGGCAACTTGGGCTACGGACCCAACCCTCGACTGGTCGAGCGTGTTCGCAATGCCGATCTTATTCTGGCGGTGGGCGCACGCCTCGGCGAGGCGACGACCGACGGCTATACGCTCATTACACCCGATCCAGATGCGGGCACCGTTACGATCGATCGTTTGCCCAATGCGGTGGCGATCGCGCCAGCAGATCCGGGCCGCAAGCTCGTTCACGTCCATCCTGATCCCAACGAGCTTCATCGGGTCTATCGGACCAATCTCGCTATCTGCGCGGACATGGGAGGGTTCGCCGACGCGCTCGGCGAGGTTTCAGTCGACGGCCTGTTCGCCGGAAGCCAGGCAAACGAGGAATGGCTGGCTTGGTCCACCCCCAAGCCGCGCGAAGGCGTCGCGCTCGACCTCGGCCAGTGCGTCGCCGCGATGCGCGAGCGGCTCGATCCCGATGAGGCGATCATCTGCAACGGCGCAGGCAATTTCTCGGGCTGGTGGCATCGCTACTGGCATTATGGCGCGCAGCCCTCGCAGCTTGCCCCCACCGCCGGCGCAATGGGCTACGGCACCCCCGCCGCAGTCGCCGCCGCGCTCCGTCATCCCGAGAAACTTGCGGTCGCGCTCGCGGGCGACGGAGATTTCCTGATGAACGGTCAGGAACTCGCCACCGCGATCCAGCACAACGCCAACATGCTGGTGCTGGTGATCGACAACGGCGCCTATGGCACGATCCGGATGCACCAGGAGCGGGAGTTTCCCGCCCGCCTCTCCGGCACCACACTGCACAACCCGGATTTCGCCGCGCTCGGCCGTGCCTATGGCTGCTGGGCGGAAACCGTCGAGCGGACCGAAGAATTCGCCCCCGCGCTAGACCGCGCGCTCGCGCAGGGCGGCGTGCGTCTTCTGCATCTCAAGACGGATGTGGAGTTCATCACACCCGGTACCACCATCACGGCGATCCGGGGATAAAGGCGTTCAGGCGGCGGCCAGCGTCCGCTTCTCAGCCATCGCGGCCGAGATCGCCTCACCCGCCCAGCGCTCGCACAACCCGACCGAGCGCGCGAACGCCTTGACGAAGCCCTTGGCGTAGATGCGCCCGGGAATGATGTCGAACCGTTCGTCCTCGATCGCGTGAAGATATCGGATCGGCACACGCGTCTGCGCGGCGACTTCCTCGATCGTCATTTCGCGCTCGAGGCGCGCCTGTGCGAGGACATGACCCAGACTGCCGCGCGGTTCGACGCGCCACTCGCCTTGAGCGAAGGGAAGAACAGGATGTTCGGCAACGGCGTTGATCACGAGTCGAGCCCCCCGGATGGCTGACTTGCGCCGGAAAAGCCCGGCCCGAACGAGGATAATGCACAACGAAAGTTAACGAGTCGAATCAACCCATCCATGAAAAAGGGCCGCTTCCCGCACAAATCGTGTCTAATTTTGTGTTAACACGCCAGCCCCGCCTACCCACTTTGAACTTCACGCGAACTGGCCCATGATCGCGGTCGGGAGCAATCGGTTCGGGGCCGCCAGCCGATGGGGGATAGAGAAATTCGCGAACATCGCACACCGCTCCGGGACGAGGCACGATGCCTGACCGGATAGCGGAACTATATCAGCGCCACGCGCACGCCTTTGACGCAGCACGCCGGCGCAGTTTTCCCGAGCGCGCCTGGCTCGACCGTTTCATCCGTCACCTGCCCAGGGAGGGCGCTGTACTCGACCTCGGCTGTGGCGGCGGCGAGCCGGTCGCGCGCTATCTTGTCGACCGCAGCCTTCATCTCACCGGTGTCGATATCGCGCCCACCATGGTTCAGCTCGCCCGCACTCGTTTCCCGCGCCACCGCTGGATCGAGGCGGACATGCGCAAGTTCGGCGCCGAGTCGAATGCTTATGACGGCATCATCGCGTGGAGCAGCCTGTTCCACCTCGACGTCGAATGGCAGGAAAAGCTGATCCCCCGCATCGCGGTGTGGCTCAAACGCGGGGGAGTCGCGCTGTTCAACACCGGCCCCGCGCGCGGCGTCGCGATCGGCGAGCTGGAGGGCGAAGAGCTGTTCCACGCCAGCCTCGCCCCCGCCGAATACCGCGCCATCTTCGCAAGCAGCGGCCTCGCCGTGATCGCCCACCGCATCGAGGATCCCGATTGCGGCGGCATGACCGTGTGGCTTGTGGGGAAGACTTAGATCAGCCCTGCTAGCGGTGAGCTCGGATCGGCATAGCGCCGCTTGCCCATCCGCCCGGACAGGTACGCCAGCCGGCCGCTTTCGACCGCCAGCCGCATCGCCCGCGCCATCAGGATCGGATCCTTCGCCTCGGCGATCGCGGTGTTCATCAGCACGCCATCGCAGCCCAGCTCCATCGCCACCGCCGCGTCGCTTGCGGTACCGACTCCGGCATCGACCAGCACCGGAACCTTCGCGCCCTCGACGATCAGTCGTATGGTAACAAGATTCTGGATGCCCAGCCCCGATCCGATCGGCGCGCCCAGCGGCATGATCGCCACCGCGCCCGCATCCTCCAGCCGCTTCGCCGCGATCGGGTCGTCGACGCAATAGACCATCGGCTTGAAGCCTTCATTAGCGAGAATCTCGGTCGCGCGCAGCGTCTCGACCATGTCGGGGTAGAGCGTCCTGGCCTCGCCCAGCACCTCGAGCTTGACCAGTTCCCAGCCGCCCGCCTCGCGCGCGAGCCGCAGCGTACGGATCGCGCTCTCCGCGTCGAAGCAGCCCGCGGTATTGGGCAGGTAGGTGATCTTCTTGGGATCGATAAAGTCGGTCAGCATCGGCGCGTTGGGGTCGCTGACGTTCACCCGGCGCACCGCCACGGTCACGATCTCCGCACCCGAAGCCTCGACGGCAGCCGCGTTCTGCTCGAAGTCCTTATACTTGCCCGTGCCGACGATCAGCCGCGAGCGGAAGGTCTTGCCCGCCACCGTCCAGCTGTCGTCCGCCGCGTGATCGCCACCGCCAACGAAATGCACGATCTCGATCTCGTCGCCATCCTCGACGAGAACCTGAGCCAGCGTCGAACGCGGCACGACTTCCAGATTACGTTCGACCGCCACCTTTTCGGGCGCCAGCCCCAGCTCGCCCGCGAGCTGTGCGAGCGTGATCCCCCCCGCGACGCGGCGATGCTCGCCATTGACCGTGATCGTGATGGTTCCGTCGCTGTGAGTCTGCATGCTGGTCCTTTCGCTGGCGCGCGATATAGGGGCTAGCGCAAAAGCTCAAATGCGGGAGTCGGCATGACGGATACGATTTACGTCCTCAACGGGCCGAATCTGAACTTGCTCGGCATGCGCGAGCCGGAAATCTACGGATCGGATACGCTCGACGACATCGCCGGCATGCTTGAGGATCGCGGACGCGAGCTTGGCCTTGCAATCGATATGCGCCAGTCCAATCACGAAGGGCATCTGATCGACTGGATGCACGAGGCGCAGGCGCGCGACGCCAAGGCTATCCTGCTCAACTCCGGCGCCTATACGCACACGTCGCTGGCGCTGTACGACTGTATCCGATCGATCCGCACGCCGGTTATCGAAGTCCATATCTCCAACCCTCACGCGCGTGAGGAATATCGCCGCCACAGCTATGTCGGCATGGCGGCCAGGGGAACCATCGCCGGGTTCGGCGCGCTTTCCTACGTGCTTGCGCTTGAAGCTGCGGCCCGACTCTGACATTGGGCGCGTTTATATGCGGGTCCCGGGTACACTGAGGACCGCTTCCGAATTTCGAGGTCGCATGAGCGAAGAAAACAAAAAGAACATGCATGTGGACATTGAGCTGGTGCGCCAGCTCGCCGCAGTGCTCGACGAAACCAACCTGACCGAGATCGAGGTCGAGGACGGTGACCGCAAGGTCCGCGTCGCCCGCAAGGTCAGCGCCGCTCCGGTCGCCTATGCCGCGCCGCCGGTTGCCGCCGCACCGCTTGCGGCTGCCGCGCCCGTATCGATGCCGTCGGATCCCGCGTCCATCACGCCGGCGCACGAAAATGCGGTCAAGTCGCCGATGGTCGGCACCGCCTATCTCGCCGCCGAGCCGGGCGCCAAGCCGTTCATCGCGGTAGGCAGTCAGATCAAGGCCGGCGACACGCTGGTGA
>DATIGZ010000386.1:0-4600 GCA_035481255.1 Sphingomonas sp.
GCTTCGTGCTGCTCTATGTTGACGGCGACAGCTTCAAGCCGATCAACGACCGCCACGGCCATGCCGCGGGTGACGTGGTGTTGATCGAGACCGCCGCGCGCATCCGCAGCTGCCTGCGCGCGCGCGACGTCGCGGCCCGGCTGGGCGGTGACGAGTTCGCCGTCCTGCTCGCCGCGCCCAGCGGCGCGGACGCGGCCGAGCGCGTGACCGGTGAGATCACCGCTCGCATGGCCGAGCCGATCCGTCTGCCTTCGGGCGAGACGGTGACCATGACGCTCAGCATCGGCGGCGGGATCTACCCGGGCGACGGCCAGGATCTGGCCACGCTCATCAATCGGGCCGACGCGGCGATGTATGCCGCCAAGGGAAGCCTCCGTGCCCGGCAACAGGGAGTTTGATTGTCATGTCGTCGTTCGTGCGTACCACCCTGCTGCTCGCGCTCGCCGCGCTGCTCCTCGGCGGCTGCCAGATGTCGAAGGACGGGTCCCGCTGGACCAAGGCGCAGCGTGCGGTCTTCGTCGCCGAAGGGTTCAGCGAAACCGATCGCGGCTGGGAATTCAGCATCAACGACCGGTTGCTGTTCGCGACCGACGAAAGCGTCGTGCTGCCCCAACAGGCCGCATCGATCCGCCGCATTTCCGGCCGCCTGCTTGGCGTCGGTATCCGCCACGCCGCGGTTGAGGGCCATGCCGACGGCTCCGGCGGTGCCGAACACAATCAGCGGCTTTCGGAGCGCCGCGCGGCGGCGGTCGCCGAAGTCCTGACGGCGAGCGGCTTCGCGCATACCGACGTCACCACAACCGGCCTGGGCGACCGCTTTCCGGTCGAGAGCAACAGCACCGCCGAGGGCCGCCGCGAGAACCGCCGCGTCGTCATCCTGATCACCGCGCCCTGAGATCGCGTTTGAAGATATGGCGCCCGCCCCCTCACGGTTGACTTTCGCACCATAGCCGCTATTGGCGCGCCTTCGCTTGGCCGGTCCGTCCGGCCTTGCGTACCGTCCGAGACAGTGGGTGACCGGATTTTCCGGTCTTAATTTCCCGCCAAGACGGGGACAGAGATTTCACCGGGTCCTTCCGTGCGATGGAGTCCGGGTCAGCCAGCCGGAGCCTATCCGTGCCCTGACGATCATGCCCCTCGGACGTGGGGGTTGGGCATCCGCCCTTCCCTCGGCGTAACCGGCTCCAACCTGCATGGGTTGGGGTATTTTGAGGAGACCGGCATGGATCGTGCTCAGAAGACCGAAGCCGTTGCCGAGCTGAACCGCACCTTCAACGAGGTCGCTGTGGTGGTCGTCACCCGCAACCTCGGGATGTCCGTCAAGCAATCGACGGACCTCCGCAACAAGGCGCGCGAAGCCGGTGCGAGCTACAAGGTCGCGAAGAACCGCCTTGCCAAGATCGCGATCGAAGGCACCGACTATTCGGTGCTTGCGGACCTGCTCGTGGGTCCGACGGCGCTTTCCACTTCGACCGACCCGGTCGCCGCCGCCAAGGTGGTTGCCGAGTTCGCCAAGACCAACGATCGCATCGAGATCGTCGGCGGCGCGATGGGAAGCCAGCTGCTCGACGCGGAAGGCGTAAAGGCGCTCGCGTCGCTGCCTTCGCTGGATGAACTGCGTGCCAAGATCGTTGGTCTTATCGTCGCTCCGGCGACCAAGATCGCGACCATCACCCAGGCTCCGGCGGCGCAGATCGCGCGCGTGCTCTCGGCATATGCGGAGAAGGAAGCCGCCTGAGGCGGTGTTCTTCTTGCGATTTTTTCGAACCAATCTGACTGAAGGAATATCAAATGGCTGACCTGAACAAGCTCGTCGACGCTCTCTCGGAGCTGACCGTCCTCGAAGCCGCCGAGCTCTCGAAGCTCCTCGAAGAGAAGTGGGGCGTTTCGGCCGCTGCTGCGGTTGCCGCTCCTGCCGCCGGTGGCGCCGGTGCCGCTGCTCCGGCCGCTGAAGAGAAGACCGAATTCGACGTGATCCTCACCGGCGACGGTGGCAAGAAGATCAACGTCATCAAGGAAGTCCGCGCCATCACCCAGCTCGGCCTGACCGAGGCGAAGGCTCTCGTCGAGGGCGCGCCGAAGGCCGTCAAGGAAGGCGTGTCGAAGGACGAAGCCGAGAAGCTCAAGAAGCAGCTCGAGGAAGCCGGCGCGACCGTCGAGATCAAGTAATCTCGAACGGCTGCACCTGCAGTCTCAAGAAGGGGCGGTCCGGCAACGGGCCGCCCTTTTCTGTTGGCGCGGCGACGGACGCGGCCTAGGTACCCGCGATGACGGATGCTGCTACCGCGACAGACGCCCCGGCTACGCTGGGCCTCGACAGCAACGGCGACGAGTTCTCCGCGATCGAGGAGATCGAGGCCGAGTTCGGCGTGACGATCGACTATGCCGATGCCCCGCAATGGCGCACGGCGGGGGATCTGTTCCGCTCGCTTCTGGCGCGACTGCCGGCCGGGCAAGCGCATGATCCCGAGATCTGGGATCGTTTTGTCCGCGCCCTCGCTCAAATCGCCGACACCGAGCCCGAGACGATCACGCCCGAGACCCCGCTCGCTGACGAAGTTCAGGCGTGGCGTGGCCTGGGCACGCTGTCGGCGGCACTATGGCTGATGCTGATCGGCATGGCGGCGGTGGTCGTTCTCGGCGCCGTGCTGCTCGCGCGCTAGGCTTTCGGCACGTAGCGTTTCGCGGCCAGCCGCCCGAAGCCATCGCCCGCGCGCTCGACCCATAGCGGGCCCAGCCGGTCGCCGCCGGCCGCGGGCGCGGTGCCGACCATGAATGAATCGCGCAGAGTGCGGATGCTCAGGCCCGCATACCATTTGAGCGAGACCGGCACGATCGGCACGAACATCGGCTTGCCCTGCACCGTCACCACCTTCATCTGATCGCCGGGCAGGCTGACCTGCGCGTTGACCACATGCACCGTGCCAGGGGCGACGCTGAACGGTTCGGACCCCGCCGCCAGCCGCGCGGCGCCGTGGAAACTGGCGATCTGCGCATCCTGCTCGGCATTAGCGCCAAGCAGCGCGAGCACCGCGCGGATATTGTCGGCAGGCTCCGCGCCGCGATTCTGAATGAACAGCTCCAGGTCGAGCGTCACCATCCCGTCGCGGATCGCCGCGCGCATCGGACGGATCTCGGTCACCAGCGGCCCGTCCGGTGGCGGAACCGCCGGCAAGGCGGGCGCCGCGGGTGCGGCGGGGAGTGCGGGGCCAGTGGGCGCAACGGGGGCAGCAGGCACCGCCGGGGTCTTGCGCGCGAGCGGCGGCGGACCGGGAGTCGGCGGCGAAACCGCGACTTGGACGGGTGCCTCTTCATACGCCTCGTCGCGGCGACGGCGGCGAAGCAGCACGAACGCGCCCGCCGCGATGAGAAGCCCCCCTCCGATCAGAGCGGGCCAGAGCCAGCCCGGCAGCCCCTGCCCCGTCGCCGGCGGAGTCGCCGTGACGGCGGGGGTCGCCTGAGGCTGAACGGGGGCGCCGGTGGGCAAAGGCAACGGTGAATCCGCAGGCGCGGGCGCTGGCGTCGAGGCTGCCTGCGCCGCCGGACCGGCCGGCGCCGCGTTCGGCACCGGCGCGGCGGGTGTACGCGCGGGCCGCGGCGTGGACGCACCGGTCGCGGCCGGGGTCGGCGTGGGGATCGCGACCGGCTGAATCGTCGGCGCGGGGGCCGGTGCGGGCGTCGGTCGCGGCGTGGGCGTCTGGCCCGATGGCGGCAGATCGAAGTCGCCGACCGGCGGCGTGATGACGGTCGGCGCCGTGTTGTTCTGCGCAGCGGCTGGCACGGCGAGAAGCAGGAGGGGGATCAGCGCGGTCGTCGCGCGAAGGGAAAACGCAGTCACGCGCCGCGCGTTAGCATGTTGAACCTGAACGGGGGCACCAAAAAATGCGTGCGGCCGGGCGCAAAACAGGCCCGCTCCATCGCGCCTCGGCGGCGGAGCGGGCCCGTCAGGTCAGGCGTCACACCTTGGCAGGAACGCTGTGCAGCCGCGCCTCGATATCGGCGTACATCGCCGGATCGTCGTGCAGCGCGATCGGAACGAGATGCTCGCCGCCGTTGATCCGGCCGATGGTGAACGCGGCGGCTGTACGCCCCTCACTGCCGTCGGGCAGACGATAACGGGCGTCGGCGACCAGCACCGGGGTGAAGCCGTCATCGCCGTCATGCGTTACCGCGTCCACCAGTTCGCGCGGCAGTGTCACGGCGGCATTCAGCCGCGTGCCATCACCCGGCGCGATCCGCTCGGCGGGCATGACCTGATCGGCAGGCGGGTGCATCAGCAGCCGCTCGATCTCGGTCGACGACGCGGCGCTTTCGCCCAGCATGAACGCACCGATGCGAACATCCTCGGCCGGCGCGCCGCCGGCGTTGGCGACGGTCAGCTCGAACTCGACCATCGCGCCGCGTCGGCTCATCCCCGCCCGCGTCGGGCGCATCGCCAACTCAAGTTGCGGGCGCCCACCCTGCGGCTTCGCACCGCCCAGCACCGCATTGATGTCCTCCGCGTCGGGGGCGACGAACTCGGCATTCTCAAGCGCGGGCTGCGGGTCGTCGATGGTCCCGGGCAGCTGGGTCTCGACCTCCGGCTCATGGCGCGGCGCGA
>DATIGZ010000387.1:0-11131 GCA_035481255.1 Sphingomonas sp.
TCGCAAAGCCGTCATTGGCAAGACCCGCGGCGCGGCCGGGGCCGGGGATCGAGCCGAAGCGGTTGTAATAATCGCCATTCACGCCGACGCTGACCTGCGGCAGGCGCCCGGCCCGCGCCACGTTGACGTCATAGGCAGAGGCGTCACGCACCTTCTTCGCCGCGTCGAGAGTGGGGTTATCCGCAAGCGCGGTGGTCACCGCCTGATCCGGACCGTTGGGCAGGTTCGGCAGCGGCGGCGGCGGCGCGAGATTGCCCGGCGGCGTTCCCACCACGCGAATATAGCCCTCACGGCTGCCGATCAGCCCGGCCTCGGCGCCACGCAGCTGGCCCTCGGCGAGTGCGAGACGTGCCTCCGACTGGGCGACGTCGGTACGGGTCAGGTCGCCCACCTCGAACCGGTCACGCGTTGCCTGAAGGTTGACCTCGAGCACGCGGACATTCTGCTGGTTGAGGCGAACGATCGCCTCGTCGCGGATCACGTCGAGATAGGCGGCGACCACATCGGTGAAGAGCCGCGCCTCAACGCTGCGCAGGCCGGCACGGCCGGCTTCGACACGCGTTTCCGCCGCACGCACCGAATTGCGCACCGCGCCGCCGGAGAACACCGGGACGCTAAGGCCGAGCCCGACAGTGCCGCTGCGCGGCGCGGTCAGGCCGCTGTCGTCGCTGTTGTGCAGATTCTCGTTATAGCCGGCATTGCTGTTCACGCCCGGCAGCCCGCGCGAGCGCGCGATGGGCACATCCTCGTCGGTCGCGCGCAGGCTGGCACGCTCGGCGGTCAGGTCGGGATTGGTGTTGTACGCCTTCACCATCGCCTCGCGCAGCGTCTCGTCCGGCGCGGGGGCCTGCGCAGCCGGCGGCACGGTCTGCGCCACTGCGGGCAGAGCAAGTCCCGCGGCACCAATTCCGGCAACACTGACCCCGGCGAGAAAATGGCTCAATCGCATGCGTTTATCTTTCTCAGAATTGGAATCCGCGCGGTTTCTCGAATCCCGGAAGCACCACGGTTTCGATGTCCGCGAACGGTTTGAGGCCGAAGCCGCCCTCGATGCGAACGCCCGATGCGAGGCGCGTCACGCCGCGATCGACCAGGCCGGCGACGATTCGCCCGCCCGGCACCACCTGCTCGGCCAGCGCCGCCGGAAGTTCTTCCACAGCGCCATCGACGATCAGCACGTCGTAAGGCGCACCCGCCGCATGACCATCGGCCAGCGGGCCTTCGATCAGCTCGGCCTGCCCTTCGAGCGCGGCACGCGCCGCCGTGGCGAGTTGCGTATCGACCTCAACCGCCACGACCTTCGCCGCCAATTTCGCCGCGACCGCCGCGGCATAGCCGCCCGCGGCGCCGACGATCAGCACCTTGTCTTCCGGCTGAAGCCGCGCTTCGGTGAGCAGCAGGCCGGTCGCGAGCGGCGGGTTCTGCACCCGGCCGTTGCCCAGCGGCAACGGTCGGTCGCGATAGGCCAGCGGGCGCTGCGATTCGGGCAGGAACTTCTCCCGCTCGACCTGCGCCATCGCCGACACCACGCGCGCGTCGCTGACGCCGCTGGTACGCAGCTGGCTCACCACCATCGCGGCGCGTGCGGTTTCGGAACCGGGAAGTTCGGCGGTCACGGTCATCATCACTCCAGCCCTGTTCGCATAACTGTTATAGTCACGCAATACACTTGTTCGATTGGCGCGCTTGTATCTTGTGGCGGCGGCATAGCCAAGCAAGTGGGCCAAGCAAGCGAAAGCGCAATTTTCGTAACCCATGGTTGACATGGGCGGCGGCCCCGCGCACAGCGCCCGCTCGCTCCCGAGGCCCGATGGCGGAGTGGTTACGCAGAGGACTGCAAATCCTTGCACGCCGGTTCGATTCCGGCTCGGGCCTCCAAGGCGCAGCGGAGCGGCTAACCGCCCTCCCCGTCCTGTGCCTGCGCCATCATATCCATGAAATTGCGCGCGGCCTCCCGGTCCGCATCGTCCTTGAACGCCACGTCAAGGTCGGGCGCGGAGCCGAGCAGGTGCATCACCGCCCAAAGCGCGAAACGGCGCGAGCGGTCCTTCTCCAGCCCGAAATCGACCCGCATCCGTTCGACACCCGCCTCGATCGCCGCCGGCGGGATCGAAGCGAGGTCGGCGGACCCGAAATAGCGGCGCAACTGATCGTCGAAATCCATTGCGCCGCCCCTACAGGATCAGCTCGTGAAGTCGAGTTGAACCACCTTGGTCGGGGTCGCACGGCAATAGAAGGGCGTTACCCGATCGCCGTCCGGATAGCTCGCGGTCAGCTCGGCCGCGAACCGCCAGCCGCCATTGCCCGGCTCGATGCTCGTGATCCGGTCGAGACGCAGCCGGGTGCCGCCCGTCACGCCGATCTGGCGCGAAGCCTCGAACAGGCAGGTTTGCAGCGAAGGCCGTGCCTCCGAACGGACCAGGCTGAGGTCCGCCGAAAGCGCCGCGGGCGGACCCGACGGATAGGTCACCGGCCCCTCGGTCGAGCCGCTCGGCTTCTTGTTCTTGCTCGCCAGCAGCGCGATCAGACCGGCCGCGACCGCGACACCGCCGATGATCAGGCCGGTGTTCGGCCCCTTGTCGCGGTCGGGCCGCTCGGGCTGCCAGCCGCCGCCACCCCAATTGTTGCCATAGCCATAGGCAAAGGTCGCGCGGCAGTTGCGCACCCAGATCGAGCGCCGGTCATAGCCCCAGCCGCGGCCCTGATTGCAGACCCCGCCATTGGCGCGGATCAGCGCGACGCGGTTCTGGGTGTTGACGCTGCAGCGCTGGGTACGATTGCCCCGCGATTCACAGCTGATGCGGCCGGCATAGCCCTGCCCCTGTCCCCACCCCGGATTGCCGGGGTAGCCGGGATTGGGACGCGGCGGCTGGATCTCGGGGCGCACAGGCTGCGGCAACGGGACCGGGCGGTCTGGAACAGGCTGCGGGAGCGGCACGGGCCGCTGGTGTGGCGCGGGCCGGGTCTGCGCCATCAGCGGTGTGATGCTTTGTCCGATCATCGCGGTGGACAGAACCACCAGCTTTAACGTGCCTCGCATGCGCAATCCCCTTGCTGGACGCGACCAATCGGGTCGTTTCGCTGCCAGTATAGATCGAACGCCCCGCCCCCGCACCGAAAATCAACGTAAAGAGAAGCTTGCGGGCTATTCCGCAGCCTGAGCCGGGGGTTCCTCCGCCTCGGGCGTTTCGGCATGGCTGGCGAGCAGCTCGACCGAGGCGACGCTCTCGATCTCGCGCGCGCCGGTCTCCACGTTGAGCTCCTTGAGCTTGCGTGCCGAGACCAGTGCGCGGGTCTCGAGGCTCGAGGCGAAGGTATTGAAGTTCCTGACCGCGCTGTTGAGGCCGGTGCCGACGAGCCGCAAATCGCCCATCGCCTTGGCCAGCCGGTCGTACAGCTCCTTGCCCAGCTCGCCGATCTGGCGTGCTTCCTTCGCCATCTTCTCCTGCCGCCATACCGCCGCGACGGTACGCGCAATGGCGATGAGGTTGGTTGGCGTCGCGAGCAGCACGCGCTTCTCGAACGCGAAATCCCACAGGCCATGGTCATGCTCGAGCGCGGCCGAGAGGAAATGCTCGCCCGGGACGAACATGATGACGTAATCCGGCGCCTCGTCGAACTGGGTCCAGTACGCCTTGTTGCCGAGCGCGTTGACATGCGCCTTCATCGCCGCGGCGTGCTGGGCGAGGCCGGCGAGACGCTCACCCTCCTCCACCGCCCCGAACGCGTCCTGATAGGCGTTGAGCGACACCTTGGCGTCGATCACCAGCGCCTTGCCGCCGGGGACACGGACGATCGCGTCGGGGCGAAGGCGCCCGCCCTCTTCCTGCGCAACGCTGACCTCGGTCTCGAAATCGGTGTGTTCGGACAGGCCGCAGGTTTCGAGCACGTTCTTGAGCTGCTGCTCGCCCCAGCGGCCGCGCGACTTCGGGGCATTGCGCAGCGAGTTGACCAGCTTGGCCGCTTCGCTGCTCACCCGCTCCTGCCCGATCCGCATCTGCTCGATCTGGCCCTTGAGCTCGCCAAAGGCATCGCGGCGCTCGGCTTCGACCTTGGCGACGCCCTCCTCATAGCGCTGGAGCCGTTCGTTGACCGGCTGGAGCAACGCCTTGAGGTTCTGCCCGGCGACGGTCTCGGACTGCCTGAAGCGATCCTCGGCGCGCTTGAGAAAGGCTTCCTGTGTCTGGTTGAGCATCTGGCCCGCAAGCTCGCGGAACTGGCCCGCCATCAGCTCGCGCGCGCCCTTGAACTCCTCCAGCCGCTCCTCGAACGCGCTCGCCTTGGTGCGCAGTTCGGTCAGTTCGAGCCGGGCGATGTCGCGCTCGTCACGGATACCGTCGAGCTGGTCGCGCAGTTCGGGGAGCTCGCGCAGGCGCTCCTCGGCCCCGGCGAGATCGATGATCGCCGCCTTGAACTCAGCTTCGCGCTTGTCGCGTTCGGCGCGGATTTCGGCGAGGCTACGATTGGCGACGAACCAGCCGACGGCCCCGCCGACAAGCAATGCGAAAATCAGGGCCAGGGCGAATTCGATGGTCACGGTCCCTCACGCGAAATTGACAAAGTTGACACAAACGACGTGTTTCGCGCGGAGGTGACAAGCAGCCGCCTCCCCCGCGGCAGGCGAGGAACATAGACCGAACGGCCGGTGCAGGACAGGGTTAATTGCGGCGCGCGCAACCACGCGCCGCGCAGGCGCCTCAGGCCGCCGCTTTGCGCGCCTTGTCGAGCTTCTTCATGATCATCTGGCGCTTGAGGCGCGAGAGGTGATCGAGGAAGACGATACCCTCGAGATGGTCCATCTCATGCTGGATGCAGGTCGCGAGCAGGCCGGTGAACACCTCGTCATGCGCCTTGCCATGCTCGTCCAGCCACTTGACGCGGCAGGTGGCCGGGCGGTCGACATCGGCGAACTGATCGGGAACCGACAGGCAGCCTTCGGTATAGGTGTTCTGATCGTCGGACGGATCGAGGATTTCCGGGTTCACGAAGACGCGGGGCTGGCGGATCGGCTTACCCTCCTCGTCCTCTTCCTCCTGCAGATCCATGACGACCAGCCGCTTGGGCACGCCGACCTGGATCGCGGCGAGGCCGATGCCGGGGGCGTCGTACATGGTTTCGAACATGTCGGCGATCAGCGCGCGCAGTTCGTCATCGACCTTGTCGACGGGGGTGGACACCAGCTTGAGGCGCGGGTCGGGAACTTCGAGAATGGGTAGCAGGGACATGAGGGTAATTTAGCTCCGCCGGCGTCCGGCTTCAAGAATGGATCAGGCGACCGGCCGCCGCGCGCGCAGCGCCTGCGCCAAGGTGCCTTCGTCGAGATAGTCGAGTTCGCCGCCGACCGGAAGGCCATGGGCGAGCTGGGTGAGCCGCACCGGATGCCCCTCCAGCCGTTCGGCGATATAGTGGGCGGTGGTCTGCCCTTCGAGCGTGGCGTTCATCGCCAGCACCACTTCATCGATTCCGCCCGCGGCGACGCGGGTGATCAGGCTGTCGATCGCCAGATCCTCAGGCCGGACGCCATCGAGCGCGGAAAGCTTGCCCCCCAGCACATGGAAGCGCCCGGGGAACAGGCGCGAGCGTTCCAGCGCCCAAAGGTCGGCGACTTCCTCCACCACGCAGAGCTGACGCGTGTCGCGGCGCGGATCGGCGCAGATCGCGCACGGGTCGGACGTATCGACATTGCCGCAGGTCGAACAGGTGGCGAGGCGCTGGCTGACCGCGTTGAGCGCGGCGAGCAGAGGATCGAGCGCGGTCTCGCGCTTCTTAAGCAGGTGCAGCACCGCGCGCCGCGCCGAACGCGGTCCAAGGCCGGGCAGGCGCGACAAGGCCTGGGTCAGGGTTTCGATCTCGGGCGAGGCCATGCGATGTTCCCTAACCGTTCGCGTTGCGGAATGGAAGGATAGCGCTGCGGGGCCGATTGCGGCTAGAGGCGCGCAATGCGGATCATCTTCATGGGAACCCCCGAATTTGCGGTACCGACGCTCGACGCGCTGGTCGAGGCGGGGCACGACGTCGTGGCGGCGTACAGTCAGCCGCCGCGCGCGGGCGGGCGGCGCGGCAAGGCGCTGACCCCCTCCCCTGTCCATGCACGCGCGCAGGCGCTGGGGATCGACGTGCGCACGCCGCTGTCGTTCAGGAAGGACCCGGAAGCGGTCGCCGCATTCGCGGCGCTGGAGGCGGATGTCGCGGTGGTCGCGGCCTATGGCCTGATCCTGCCGGTGAGCGTGCTGGAAGCGCCGAAGTTGGGCTGCATGAACGTCCATGCGTCGCTGCTCCCGCGCTGGCGCGGCGCGGCGCCGATCCAGCGAGCGATCCTCGCCGGCGATGAGGAGACCGGCGTCGGGATCATGCAGATGGAAGCCGGGCTGGACACCGGGCCGGTGCGGCTCGAGGGACGGACGCCGGTCGCCGGAAAGACCGCAGGCGAGCTGACCGACGAGCTGGCGGCGATGGGCGCACGGCTGATGGTGCAGGTGCTGGGCGATGTGGCGGCCTATGCGGCGGTGGCGCAATCCGAGGACGGCGTCACCTACGCCTCCAAGATCGACAAGGCCGAGGCGCGGCTTGATTTCGCGCAGGATGCCGATGCCGTGCTGCGGCAGGTGCTGGCGTTCAATCCGCCGGGGGCGTTCTTCGAGGTGGGCGGGGAGCGAGTCCGAATGCTGGCGGCCGATATCGCGGAAGCAAGCGGCACGCCGGGCGCGGTGCTTGATGAGGTGCTGACGATCGGCTGCGGAAGCGGCTCGATCCACCCCAGGCTGGTGCAGCGCGCCGGTCGTGGCGTCATGACCACCGCGGAACTGCTCAACGGCTTCCCCATCCCGCCGGGGACTCAGCTTTGACCCGCTTTGCGCTCACGGTGGAATATGACGGCCGGCCGTTCATGGGCTGGCAGTATCAGGACCATGGCCCGAGCGTTCAGCAGGCGATCGAGGACGCGCTGCACGGCATCACCGGCGAGGATGCGCTGGTCCATGCCGCGGGGCGCACCGATGCGGGCGTCCATGCGCTTGGGATGCGCGCGCATACCGAGATCGAGAAGGACCTGGCCCCGTTCCGCCTGATGGAGGCGCTCAACGCGCATCTGCGGAGCGTGCCGGTGGCGATCCTGGCGTGCGAGACGGTGGCGGACGACTGGCATGCGCGCTTCTCGTGCACCGCGCGGCATTATGTGTACCGGATCGTCAACCGCCGCGCGCCGCTGACCTTCGACAAGGGACTGAAATGGCGCGTGCCGGCCGAGCTGGACGCGGCGGCGATGCACGAGGCGGCGCAGATTCTGGTCGGGCTGCATGACTTCACCACCTTCCGCTCCGCCCATTGCCAGTCGGCGAGCGCGCTCAAGACGCTCGACCGGCTCGACGTGGTGCGCGAGGGGGACGAGATCAGCATCCATGCCTCGGCGCGATCGTTCCTGCATCATCAGGTGCGGTCGATGGTCGGTTGCCTGTCGATGGTCGGGCGCGGGCAGTGGACCGCCGGCGATCTGCGCGATGCGCTGGAAGCGAAGGATCGTGCCGCGCTGGGGCTGAACGCACCGCCGGACGGGCTGTATTTCGTGCGGGCAGATTATCCTTAGGCCCCACCGTTCGCCCTGAGCTTGTCGAACGGCGGTGCTTCGACAGGCTCAGCACAAACGGAGTTGGGTGAAAGCCCTAACGGCTGAACCGCGCCGCCAGCTCCGCATGGGTAGACCAGCGGAACTGACCCACGGGCAGCAGCCAGTCGAGCCGGTAACCACCTTCAATCAAAGTCTTCGCATCGCGCGCGAACGTATTGGGGTTACAGGAAACATAGGCGATCACCGGCGCCTTTGACGCGGCGAGCTGTTCGACCTGTTCCTTCGCCCCGGCACGCGGAGGATCGAGGATCACCGCGTCGAACATGTCGAGTTCCCCGGGCACCAGCGGACGGCGGAACAGGTCACGATGCTCGGCGAAGACCGGGCGCTGGGCGCGGCTCGCGGCCGCCTTGAGCGACAGGATCGCTTCGCGGGCGCCCTCCCCGGCATAGATCTTGATGCCCGGATCCATCGCCAGCGCGAAGGTGCCGAGCCCGGCGAACAGGTCGGCGACCGCTTTCGCGCCGCCGATCGCTTCACGCACCGCGGCGATCAGCGCGGCTTCCCCTTCCGGAGTCGCCTGAAGGAAGCTGGCCGGCGGGAACGGCACGGCGACACCGCCGAAACTGATCGTGACCGGCTCAGGCTCCCAGCGCGGTTCGGGGCCGAGACCATCGTCGACCGACAAACGGGCAAGGCCATGACGCTGAGCGAAGGCGGTAATCGCCTCGACTGCGCTCAGGCTGTCGGTGACGAGCCCCTCGACCAGTACGTCCGCCCCCTGATCGGTGAGCGCGAGATGGACGTTGACACGGCGGTTGGCGGGCAGATGCGCCGCGAGCAGCCCGCGCAGCGGCTGGAGCAGCGCGAACAGGCGCGGATCGAGGATCTCGCACTGCTGGAGATCGATCAGCCGGTGGCTCGCCTGTTCAGTGAAACCCAGATGGACCTGCCTCCCGCGCCGCTCGGCATGCAGGGTGGCACGACGGCGGGTGCGCGAGGGGGACAGCGCCGGTGCGCGGAGTTCGGCCTCCACGCCCTGCTGCATCAGCGCTCCGGCGATGCGGGCGGTGAGGAATTCGGCATAGGCGCGATCGTCGAGATGCTGAAGCTGACAGCCGCCGCATTCGGGGAAATGACGGCATGGCGGCGCCTGATGGCGCGGGCCGGGTTTGAGCGTGCCGTCGGCGAGGAGCGTGTCGCCCGGCGCGGCGAGCGGGGCGTGGCGGCCGTCCGCGGTCACGCCGTCCCCGCGCGCGGCAACGCGGACGATGGTCGCGTCCTCGCTCATAGCGCGCGCTGCTCCAAGGCATGGGGAAGCGCATCGGCCAGTTCGTCGGCGAGGAAGCAGCGGTTCAGCAGCCGCGCGGCTTCGGCGTGGAGCCAGACGCCGGCGGAGGCGGCCTGGAGCGGCATCCAGTTCATTTGTGCAATCATCGTGGCAATGGCCCCTGCCAGAACATCGCCGGTTCCCGCAACCGACAGCCACGGACTGGCTGGCATAGCCACATTGGCCCATCCATCGGGCTGCGCGATCACCGTATCGGCGCCCTTGAACACGACCACCGCATTGCTCCGGCGCGCAGCGTCCTGCGTGCGGGCGATCTTGCTCCCCTCGCCCTCTCCGAACAGCGCGGCGAACTCGCCGGCATGGGGCGTGAGGACAGTCGTCGCTTCGCGCGTCTGCAACCGGTCAATATCGAGCAGGTGAAGCGCATCACCGTCGATCACCAGCGGATGCGGGCTGGCAAGCGCTATCTCCAGCTTCTCGCGCGCGCGGTCGTCGCGGCCGAGGCCGGGGCCGATCACCACCGCGCCGATCCGTTTGTCATCGAGCGCATCCGCGCTCCAGCGCTGGCGGACGATCGCGTGCGGCGGATGCGGCAGCCCCCCGGTGAGCAGCAGGACATAGCCTGCGCCCGCACGGTAGGCGGCGCGCGCCGCCAGTTCGGACGCACCGTGCATCGGTCCGGAGACGACGGCGACCATGCCGCGGCTGTATTTGTGTGAAGAGGCATGCGGCTTAAGGATCCACGGAACCGCAACCGTCTCTACCGCACTGACATTGTCGCGCGGCGAACCGATATCGTCGAGGCCAAGGCCGATATCGATCACCCGCAGGCTGCCGCAATGCTGCGCCACCGGTTGCAGCACATGCGCAGGCTTCAACGCGCCGAGCGCCAGCGTCACGCCGAACTCGGCAAGCTGGAACTTGCGGAAATCGCCACCGGTGTCGGTCTCAGCTCCGCTTGGCAGATCGACCGCCAGGGCGAGCCGGGCATTACCGGCCAGCGATTGAATCGCGAGCGCCACCGGCTCGTCGACCGGGCGGGTCAGGCCGGTGCCGAACACGGCATCGACCACCACCGGCGCATAATGATGGTCCTCGCGCAGCGCACCGGGAAATGCCTCGACCGGCCCGGTCCAGCCCTTGCGCGCTTCCGCCGCAGCCTCGGTACGCGGATCGCCAAGGGCCGCGACGCGCACGTCCATGCCCCGGCTCGCCAGCACGCGTGCCGCGACATAGCCGTCGCCGCCATTGTTACCGGGGCCGCACAGGATCAGCACCGGCGCGCCTGCCGCGAGACGGTGCACCCACTGCGCCACGCCGGTGCCGGCGCGTTCCATTAACGACGTGATGCTGGCCCCCGCGGCAATCGCCCGCTCCTCGGCCGCGCGCATCTGCGCCGCGGTCAGGATCGGCGCGCCCGTGACGGCGCGGCCGGGCATCACTCGTCGCCCTGGGGCTTGGGCAAGAGGAGCGCGAGGAGGATCATCCGGCACTCGGCATCGATCGTGCCGTCGACCAGCTCGGGCCGAAAGCGCCGCTGGAAGGCAACGGTCGCGGCGAGACCGTCGGTTACGTCATAGCCGAAGCGTTCGAGCGCGAGCAGGAATCCTGCATCGGTCCAGCCCGGGTCCATGAGGTTTCTGGTCGGACGCGGCAGCGCGAGCCGCAGCCGCGCGAGCTTGCTCCACGGGAACAGCTCACCCGGATCCTGCTTGCGCGCGGGAGCGATGTCGGAATGGCCGACCACATTGCCGCGCGTGATGTTGTAGCGGTTCTTGATCGCCGCGGTCAGGCGGATCACCGATTCGATCTGCTCGTCAGGGAACGGGCGATAACCGAACTCATGGCCCGGATTGACGATCTCGATCCCGACCGAGGCCGAGTTGATGTCGGTGACGCCGCGCCAGCGCGACTTGCCGGCATGCCATGCGCGGTCGCGCTCATCGACGAGGCGGACGATCTGCCCGTCCTCGGCCACCAGCCAGTGGCTCGACACCTTCGCCTCGGGATCGCGCAGGCGCATGATCGCCTCTTCGGCGCTCTGCATCCCGGTATAATGGAGCACGATGATGCTGACCGGCAGCGCGCGCGCGTCGAAGTTGGGCGACGGCGCGTCAATCCACTCGAGTTCGGTCCCGTCCTGCATCATCGAAGCGAGGGATGCGGCGGCGCGCGCCGAAACGCAAGCCGCAGCGCGCACCGATGCGCCGAAACGCGGCTGGTTTCCCTATGCGGCGTCGGCCCGTTCCCCCACCCGGCCACCCATGAACATACCC
>DATIGZ010000388.1:0-22817 GCA_035481255.1 Sphingomonas sp.
TCGATCAGGCGCTGGGCCGCATGCCCGAACCGCTCGATCCGGTGATCCCGCCGCAAGCGATCGTCGCACGGCAGCGCTTCGCCGAACCGATCGCCACCGCCGAGGCGATCGAACATTGGCTGGGCGCACTGGTTCCAAAGCTCGCTACCACGCTCGAAGCCGAAGGACTGGGCGTGCGGGCGCTGGAGTGCATCGCCGATCGCGTCGATGGCGTGCCGCAGCGCATCCGCATCGGACTTGCCCGGCCGAGCCGCGATCCGGCGCATCTGCTACGCCTGCTCAAACGCCGGATCGAGGATGTCGAGCCGGGTTACGGCATCGACGCCATCGCCCTGCATGTCCGCCGCGCCGCGCCGCTCGCCCCCGAACCGGTGGTCGAACGGCTGGACGAGGAGGCCGCGCCCGACCTCGCCCCGCTGGTCGATACGCTCGCCACGCGCATCGGACTACGGCGGTTGTGGCGGATGCGTGCCGTCGAAAGCGACGTGCCCGAACGCATGGCGGCGCGCGGTCCGGTGCTCGATCCGCCCGAGCGCGGCGGGCCGCGCGACAAAGCCGACGATGTCCGCCAGCTCGACCGCGGCGGCGCGCCCGATCCGTGGCGGCCCGAATGGCCGCGTCCGGCACGGCTGCTCGCCCGACCCGAACGGCTCGACCATGTGCTGGCCGAACTGCCCGATCAGCCGCCCCGCCGGTTCACCTGGCGCGGAGGCACGCATCGCGTGGTCCGCGCCGATGGCCCCGAACGGATCACCGGAGAATGGTGGCGGCACGCGGCGGAGAGGCATGCGGTGCGCGATTATTTCCGGGTCGAGGACGAGGCCGGCCGCCGCTTCTGGCTGTTCCGCCGCGGCGATGGCGAGCGCGGCGTGACGGGCGACCTCAGCTGGTATCTCCACGGGGTGTTCGGATGAGTTACGCCGAGCTTCAGGTGACGACGCATTACTCGTTCCTGCGTGGCGCATCCGCGCCCGAGGAACTGTTCCGCCAGGCGGCTTTGCTCGGCCTTCCCGCGCTGGGCATCGTCGATCGCAATTCGGTGGGCGGAGCTGTGCGTGCGCTGGTGGCAGCCGAAGCGCTTGTCGCGCATGGCGTGCCGATCCGAATGATCGCGGGATGCCGGCTCGACCTTACCGACGGCAGTTCCGTACTGGTCTGGCCCGAGGATCGCCCGGCCTGGTCACGGCTCACCCGCCTGCTCACCCTCGGCAAGTCTCGCGCCGACGCGCAGAAGGGCGAGAAGGGCCAGTGCTTCCTGCATTGGGACGATTTGGCCGAAGCCGCCGAAGGGCTGGTCGGCGCGCTGGTGCCCGGCATCGCCGATCCCGGCGACCCGCTGGCGCTGCGCTGGATGACGGACATATTCGGCGATCGCGGTCATGTCTGCCTCACGCAGCATCGCCGCCCCGGCGACGCGATGCGGCTGCACCAGCTCAACCGGGCGGCCCGGCATTTCGGCCTCACGCCGCTCGCGACCGGGGACGTGCTCTACGCCACGCCGGACGAACGCATGCTGCAGGACGTGGTCACCGCGATCCGTGAGAAGTGCACGATCGACGAGCTCGGCCTGCGCCGCGAGCGCAGCGCTGACCGGCATTTGAAGTCGCCGCAGGATATGGTGCGGCGTTTCCGCGATCACCCCGAGGCATTGCGCGCATCCATAGCGATCGCCGAGCGCTGCACCTTCTCGCTACGGGAATTGAAGCATCAATATCCCGAGGAAGAAGTCCTCCACGGCAGAACGGCACAGCAAGCGCTGCACAGGCTGGCATGGAACGGGCTGCGGCAGAAGTTCGGGCCGCAGCCGGCCAAGCCCTATTGCGATCTGTTGACGCACGAACTCGGGCTGGTCGAACAGATGGGCTATGCGCCCTATTTCCTGACCGTCAATTCGATCGTCCAGTTCGCGCTCAGCCAGCAGATCCTGTGTCAGGGACGCGGCAGTGCGGCCAATTCGGTGATCTGCTTCGCACTCGGCATCACCTCGATCGACCCGATCGAGCACCAGCTGTTGTTCGAGCGCTTCATCTCGACCGAACGCAAGGAGCCGCCCGATATCGACGTCGATTTCGAGCATGAGCGGCGCGAGGAAGTGATCCAGTGGATCTACGAATATTATGGTCATGACCATGCCGCGCTGACCGCCGTCGTCAGCCGGTTCCGCTCACGCGGGGCGCTGCGCGAAGTAGGCAAGGTGATGGGCCTGCCCGAGGATTTGACCGGCGCGCTGTCGAGTCAGGTGTGGGGCTGGTCGAATGATGTCGACGACAAGCATGCCGATGCACTCAATCTCGATCGTAACGACCCGCGTCTCGCATTGACGCTGGAGTTGGCGCGTCAGCTGATCGGCACGCCACGGCATCTGTCACAGCACCCCGGCGGCTTCGTGCTGACCCGCGACAAGCTCCACGACCTGATCCCGGTCGAACCCGCGGCGATGATCGACCGCCGCGTGGTCGAATGGGAGAAGCTCGATATCGAGGAGCTGGGCTTCATGAAGGTCGATATCCTCGGCCTCGGCATGCTCGGCTGCATGCGCCGCGCCTTCGACCTGCTGGCAGAGCACAAGCAGACCCGCCTCACCCTCGCATCTCCGCTGATGCAGAAGGACGATCCCGCCACCTTTGCGATGATCCGGCAGGCGGACACGCTCGGCGTGTTCCAGATCGAGAGCCGCGCGCAGATGTCGATGCTGCCGCGGATGAAGCCGGTCAATTTCTACGACATCGCGATCCAGGTCGCGATCGTCCGGCCCGGGCCGATCCAGGGCAACATGGTCCATCCCTATTTGAAGCGCCGGCAGAACCCCGATCTGGTCGATTATCCCACGCCAAGGCTGAAGGCGGTGCTGAAGAAGACGCTGGGCGTACCGCTGTTTCAGGAACAGGCGATGCAGGTCGCCATCGTCGGCGCCGACTTCACCCCGACCGAAGCCGACCGGCTGCGTCGGGCGATGGCGACCTTCAAGTCCAGCGGCGACATCGGCGAATTTGGTCCCAAGCTGATCGCGGGGATGCGCAAAAACGGCATCAGCGAAGACTTCGCCGAGCGGATGGTCGAGCAGATCAAGGGATTCAGCAATTACGGCTTTCCCGAGAGCCATGCCGCCAGCTTCGCCAAGATCGCCTACGCCTCGTCCTGGATGAAATGCCATCATCCCGATGTGTTCTGCGCCGCGCTGCTCAATGCGCAGCCGATGGGATTCTATGCGCCGGCGCAGTTGATCCGCGATGCGCGCAACCATGGAGTCGAAGCGCGGCCGGTGTGCATCAACGACAGCGACTGGGACACGCGGATGGTGCCGGAAGGGCCGAACGCCCGCGAGCGGGATATACGCTTCTGCGGTACCGATGAAGACTGGATGGGGATGCTGCCGATCCGGTTGGGCATGCGGATCGTGCAGGGACTCGATGCCAAGGACACGAACAGGATTCTCAAAGCGAGAATGGCCGGCGGTCCCTTTATCTCGATCGAGGATGTCTGGCGCCGTTCAGCCGTGAAGCCCGCTGTGCTCGAGAGGCTGGCGCGCGCCGATGCCTTCCAGGCGCTGGGGCTGAACCGGCGGCAGGCACTCTGGGCGATCAAGGGGATGGGCCAGAAGCCGCTCGACCTGTTCACCGCCGCCGATGCGCGCGCGGGGCGAACGGTAGCCGAAAGCACCGAGCCTTCCGTCGCGCTGGTGCCGCTGACGGCGGGGCGCGAAGTGGTGGAAGATTACCGCGCCACCCAACTCTCGCTGCGCGCCCATCCTCTCTCCTTCCTGCGCGATCGCCTTGCCACGCGGGGAATCGCGAAATGCGCGGACCTCATGCAGATGAAGGACGGCGCGCGCGTAGAGGTCGCCGGGCTGATCCTCGTCCGTCAGCGGCCCGGCACCGCCAGCGGCATCGTGTTCGTGACGCTGGAGGACGAGACCGGCATCGCCAATGTCGTGCTGTGGAGCGACCGGTTCGAGGCCAACCGGCGCACGGTGATGTCCGCGACGATGCTTGCGATCCGCGGCCGCGTGCAGCGCGAGGGGATCGTCATCCATGTCATCGCCGACACGATCACCAACCTCACCGGCATGTTGCGCGAGGTAGGCGAGATCGATCTGCCCCCTGCCGTGATGCCCGGAGATGGCGCGACGCATGGCGGCACCATCGATCCGCGCGACCGGCCGCAACCGCGCCAGCATCCCGCCGCCGGCTGGCCGCCGCGCCGCAGCCTCAAGACGCCGGACCTGATCCCGGTGAAGTCGCGGGATTTTCATTGATGAACGGGCAGCCGGTCTGGCAGTGGCGCAGGCCGCTCTATCTGATGTTCAAGCCACGAGCGAGCGAACGCGCCACGCTGATCCGCCTCTGCGCCGCGCTGGGCATCGAGATCATCTATGCCCCCGAGCGCTGGCACAGCACGTTACTGCCGATCAGCGAGAGCACGCGGCAGGCGATCGAGGCGATCCATCACGCGCTGAAGAGGTTCGATGCGGTGCCGTTCCCGGTCGCGTTCGACCATATCGAGGGCGACACGCTCAAACCGCGCAAGGGGCAGCGGGCACCCGGCGCCTTCCAGCGCGCGTTGGCCGCCCGCCTCGCACGCTGCGGCATTGCGTTGCCGAACTACGCGTTCAGCCTTCACCTCAACCTTGCCTATGGCGGCCATTCGGTCCGACGCGCAACGATCCCTCCTCTCGCATGGACGGTCGACGAGATTCTGCTGATCGAGAGCGGCAACGGCAAACATATCGAGCACGGCCGCTGGTCGCTTATCGAACGGCAGGGCAGTTTCGGATTCTGATCGCCTAGAACCCCAGCCCCAGCTGCGGCAGATCGCGGGTGACGACACCATCCCTCACCTCGACGCCCTCGATGGCGAGCATGCGCGCCTTGGACAGCGAACCGCCGGGTGCCGAGAAGCCACCGATCCGCCCGTTCGCGGCCGTCACGCGATGGCAGGGGATGATCAGCGGCACCGGGTTGGACGCCATCGCCTGACCAACGTCGCGAGCGAACTCCGGCCCTGCCTCAAGCATTCTGGCGATCGCCCCATAGGTCGCCGTCTCACCCCAACCGAGCTGACGCACGACACCATAGACGCGTTCGAAGAAGGGCTCCTGCATTCCCAGGTCAACCGTGACCCCGACAAAATCGGCGCGTCCCCCGGCGAAATAGTGCCGCGCGTCGTCGATCACGGCCTGTACCGATGCGGGCGGCAGGGCCGCTTTCATGCCCGGCAGACGCCGAAGCAGCGACCGCTCCACCTCATGCGCCGTGGCCGCGGGTAGCCGAAAGCTGTTGATGCCCTGCGCGCTCCAGCCGATCGCGGCGAAGCCGGCTACGGTCTCAAAGATGTGATAGCCGCTGGCGATGCCCTAGCCCCCAACGGTCTGCTCGATCGTGCCGAAGATCGGATGGTGCTTGTCGTCTTCGGCCCAAATGCGAACGGTGTCGCCGGCCTTGAGGAACGGCGTCACCGGCTTCCCCGCATTGATCGTCTCGACCGTTCGCACCTCGGCGAGGCATGAATAGCCGACACCGCCCTGCGCGATCGGCTTGCCCGGGCCGCCATCGGCATCGCGGTTGGAAACCGTGCCCGATCCGATGATCGTGCCTGCACCCAGCGCGCGGGTCTTCGCGGCATGCGCGACCAGAGTACCGAAATCGAAAGTCATGTCCTCGCCCGCCTCGGCGCGACCGAACGGCTTGCCGTTCAAGTCGACCATCAGCTTGCGGTGCAGCTTGCCGTCCTTCCACCAGCCGTTCAGCGAATCCGGGGTCACGAACACCGGCGAGAAGGCGCTGGCGGGCTTGGACTGGAAGAACCCGAAGCCCTTGGCGAGCTCGCCGGGGATCAGGTTGCGCAGCGACACGTCGTTAGTCAGGCCGACCAGCCGGATCGCCGCCAGCGCATCCTCTCGGCTCACACCGAGCGGCACGTCGCCGGTCACCACCACCACCTCGGCCTCAAGGTCGCAGCCCCACTCTTCGTCGGCGAGCGGAATCGGATCGCGCGGACCAAGGAACCCGTCGCTGCCGCCCTGATACATCAGCGGATCGTGCCAGAAGCTGTCGGGCATCTCCGCGCCACGCGCCTGCCGCACCAGTGCGACATGGTTCACATAGGCCGACCCGTCGGCCCATTGATACGCGCGGGGCAACGGCGCCGCCGCTTCGCGCTCGTGGAAGCGCTCGCGCGGGATCACCTCATGGTCGAGATCGGTGGCGAGGTTGCGCAAATCGCCCTCGAGCCGGTCCCAGTCGTCCAGCGCGGCCTGAAGCGTCGGTGCGATATGCCCGGCATCGGCATACCAGGCGAGGTCATTGGAGACGACAACCAGCTTGCCGTCGCGGCCGTGCTTGAGGCTTGCTAGTTTCATTTGTTACTCCTTCTCCAGTCCTTACCCTTAGCGCAGCCGTCCAACCGCGCAACGCCTCTTGACGCAACGACGCGGCGGGGCCATTGGCGCCCCCGCATTTCCGAAAAGCCCGGTCGCCGAGTCCTGTCGAAGGGCGGCCTTGGGTCTGCCTGGCAGGCGGAGACGTGTATCCATGGCAAATGTCGCAGTGATCGGCGCCCAATGGGGCGATGAGGGCAAGGGCAAGATCGTCGACTGGCTCGCCAGCCGCGCCGATCTGGTCGTGCGGTTCCAGGGCGGGCACAATGCCGGCCACACGCTTGTCGTGGGCGAAAAGGTCTACAAGCTCTCGCTGCTCCCCTCGGGCCTTGTCCGCGGCACGCTGTCGGCGATCGGCAACGGCGTGGTGTTCGACCCCTGGCACTTCCGCGACGAAGTCGCCCGCTTGCGCGAACAGGGTGTCGAGATCACCCCCGAGACGCTTCAGGTCGCCGAAACCGCGCCACTGATCCTTCCCTTCCATCGCGACCTCGACGCGCTGCGTGAGGATGCGTCGGGCGCAGGCAAGATCGGCACCACGCGCCGCGGCATCGGCCCGGCTTATGAGGACAAGGTCGGCCGCCGCGCGATCCGCGTGTGCGACCTCGCCCATCTCGACGATCTCGACGCGCAGCTCGACCGCCTCTGCGCGCACCACGATGCGCTGCGCGCCGGCTTCGGCGAGCCGCCGATCGACCGCGCGCGGCTGCTGGAAGAGCTGCGTGAGATCGCGCCGTCGGTCCTGCCCTATGCCGCGCCCGTCTGGCTGACGCTGAAGAACGCCAAGGAAGCGGGCAAGCGCATCCTGTTCGAGGGCGCACAGGGCGTGCTGCTCGACGTCGATCACGGCACCTATCCCTTCGTCACCTCGTCCAACACGGTGAGCGGATCGGCCGCCTCCGGCTCGGGCCTCGGCCCGGGGTCGGTCGGGTTCGTGCTCGGAATCGTCAAGGCGTACACGACGCGCGTCGGCTCGGGGCCGTTCCCCAGCGAACAGGATAACGAGATTGGCGAACTGCTCGGTACGCGCGGGCGCGAATTCGGCGTGGTGACGGGCCGTAAGCGCCGCTGCGGCTGGTTCGATGCGGTGCTGGTACGCCAGTCGGTCGCGGTGAGCGGCGTGACCGGCATTGCCCTGACCAAGCTCGACATCCTCGACGGGATGGAGAAGTTGCGCATCTGCACCGGCTACACCGTCGGCGACAAGCATTACGACTATCTGCCGCCCAGCCCGCAGGATCAGGCGCGAGCTGAAGCGGTGTACGAGGAATTCGAAGGCTGGAGCGAGTCGACCGCTGGCGCGCGCAGCTGGGCTCAGCTCCCGGCGCAGGCGATCAAGTACATCCGGCGGATCGAAGAGCTGATCGGTTGCCCGGTCGCACTGGTCTCGACCAGCCCCGAGCGTGAGGACACCATTCTCGTCCGCGATCCGTTCGCGGACTAAGCCTCAAGCATATCGTCGTCCCGGGCGCAGCCGGATCGCTGCGCCCGAAACGACGAAAGCCCGATCAGTAGAAAGTCGAATTCGGCTCCGGCGCGGTCTCGGTGCCGTTGTTGGTCGGATCGCTGCTCGGCTCGACATCGGTCGTGTTCGACGTCGTCTCGGGCGCAGTGGTTTCCGGCGCTGGTGCGGCCTGGTTGCTCACCTCATTCTGCACCGGCGGCTCGGTCTGACCGGGCGCGATATGCGCGAGCGCGGCGGTCGAACCACAAAGAAGAAGAAGGCTGGCAAGCGTCTTATGGCGCATGGGATACTCCTGTTTACATGGCACAGGAGAAACGCGGCGGGGCGCTCAGGGTCCCGAAACCGTTCCTCGTCTCGTCGCTGCGTCGCAGCAACTCACCCCCCAGCCGTCCGCTGAGCGGGACGAGACGAACAGCTTTATCTCACCCGCATTGCGCGCGGTGAAGCAGTTTCTGGTCGGCAAGCACCAGCGCCATCATCGCCTCGACCACCGGAACCCCGCGGATTCCGACGCACGGATCATGCCGTCCCTTGGTGCGAATCTCGGTCGCCTCGCCATCCCGGCTGATCGTCTCGACCGGGGTCAGGATCGAGCTGGTCGGCTTGAATGCGACGCGCAGCCGCACCGGCTGGCCGGTGGCGATGCCGCCCGCGATCCCGCCGGCATGGTTGGCGAGGAACACAGGTGCGCCGTCATTGCCGGGACGCATCGGATCGGCATTGGCCTCTCCGGTCAACGCCGCCGCGGCGAAGCCGTCGCCGATCTCGACGCCCTTGACCGCATTGATGCTCATCATCGCCGCGGCGAGTTCGCTGTCGAGCTTGGCGTAGAGCGGCGCCCCCCAGCCCGCTGGCACCCCCGTCGCCTCGCATGCGATCACCGCGCCGAGCGAGGAACCCGCCTTACGCGCGTCGTCGACCAGCTTCTCCCAGCGTACCGCGGCATCGGCATCGGGGCAGAAGAACGGATTGTTGCCGATCTCGGCCGCGTCGAACCTGGCATAGTCGATCGCATCGCCGCCGATCGCCTCCACCCAGGCAAGGATCGTGACCTCGGGGATCACCGCACGCGCCACCGCGCCTGCCGCGACCCGGCTCGCCGTCTCGCGCGCAGAGGAACGGCCGCCGCCGCGATAGTCGCGAAAGCCGTATTTGGCGTCATAGGCATAATCGGCATGGCCCGGGCGATAGGCCGAAGCGACCTCCGAATAGTCCTTCGAGCGCTGATCGACATTCTCGATCATCAGGCTGATCGGAGTGCCGGTGGTCTTGCCTTCGAACACGCCGGAGAGGATGCGGACCTGATCGGGCTCCTGCCGCTGTGTGGTGAAGCGCGACTGGCCCGGACGGCGCTTGTCGAGGAAGGGCTGGATATCGGCTTCGGTTAACGCCAGCCCCGGAGGACAGCCATCCACCACCGCGCCGATCGCGGGGCCATGGCTCTCCCCCCAGGTGGTGAAGCGGAATACGCGGCCGAAGGTGTTGAAGCTCATCGCCAGTGCCTAGGCCGTTGCCGGCATGCTTGGAAAGCAAGAAGCGCTAGCGTGGACACAAGCGCAACGGCAATCCCGATGCCAAACCCAGTGAGGGACATCCAGCTCAGCCTCAGCGCATCCAGTATGAGAAGCCATACAAAGCCCGAGGCGACCAGATATACCGTGATCCAGATGGTGCGATGCACCGCCGCGCCGGGCGTCGCACCGTTTCGTCTCGAGCGCCCATACTGCTCCAGCCCGGCCAGAAAACCGAAGATCAGCACCACCCAGTTGGCGTTGAACTCAGGCACCGGCCGTCAGGGCCGCGAACGCAGCCGCATGGCTCGCCGCGCCGCGTACGCCGCATGGCACTTTCCCGTCCTGCAGCGCCAGAGCCATCAGATAGTCGCCGGCATAAGGTGAGGCGAAGCCCCGCGCGAGATCGGCGGCATAGCCGAACCGGCCATAATAAGCCGGATCGCCCAGCACGAAGCTCAGCAAATAGCCGGCTTCGGCGAGATGCTGGTGGCCGGCGGCGATCAGCGCCTCGGCCACGCCTTGACGGCGGTAAGCGGCCTCGACCGCGACCGGCGCCAGCGCGACGGCAGCCAGCGGTTGATCGTTCACCGCCACGTTCATCCGGCTGAACGCGACCATGCCGGCAAGTGCGCCGGTCTCCTCGTCATCGGCGACGAGGGTCAGCACCATGTCGCCGTCGATGCACAGCCGCTGCACCAGCAGCGCTTCGTCCGGCGCCGGGAAGCCGCGCCGCAACAGCGCATCGATCGCCGCGACATCGCCGCCGGTCGCCGGGCGGATCGCGATCGTCATCAGGCGCCCGCCCGATCAGACAAGCGCGATGTCCGGTGCGTCCTCGGCCTTCATGCCGACGACGTGATAGCCGGCATCGACATGATGCGTCTCACCCGTGGTGCCGCTCGACAGGTCGGACAGGAAATAGAGGCCGGCGCCACCGACATCCTCGATCGTCACGTTACGCTTCAGAGGCGAGTTGAGCTCGTTCCACTTGAGGATCAGGCGGAAGTCGCCGATGCCCGATGCGGCGAGCGTCTTGATCGGGCCCGCCGAGATCGCGTTGACGCGGATATTCTGGCCGCCGAGGTCGACCGCCAGATACTGGACACTGGTCTCCAGCGCCGCCTTGGCCACGCCCATGACGTTATAGTGCGGGATCACCTTCTCCGCGCCGTAATAGCTGAGCGTCAGCAGCGACCCGCCGTCCGGCATCATCGCGCTCGCGCGCTTCGCCACCGCGACGAATGAATAGACGCTGATGTTCATCGTCATCAGGAAATTGTCGAGGCTGGTGTCGACATAGCCGCCGCGCAGCTCGTTCTTGTCGGAGAAGCCGATCGCATGGACGACGAAGTCGATCGTCGGCCAGCGCGCTGCCAGCGTCTCGAACGCGGTGTCGAGCGCGTCCATGTCGCTGACGTCGCAGTCGATCAGGAAATCACTGCCCAACTCCTCGGCCAGCGGGCGCACGCGCTTTTCCAGCGCCTCGCCCTGATAGCTGAAGGCCAGTTCCGCGCCATGCTCGCGCAGCTTCTTCGCAATTCCCCAGGCGAGCGAGCGATCATTGGCGAGGCCCATGATCAGCCCGCGCTTGCCCTGCATCAATCCGGTCACGTCTTACCCTCCGGTCTTTTCTGCGGTTCCTCTAAACCGGATTCTGGCGTTTCCGCCAGCGCGGCGTTGAGCTCGGCGCCGATAACGACGCCGAAGCCGATGAGGAAGAAAAAGATCAGCGCCACCATCACCCCGGCCAAACTGCCATAGGTCAGGCCATAGCCGCCAAATGCGCCGATCACATGCGGCAACGCCGCGGTGCACGCCATCCACCAGATCGTCACGAACAGCGGTCCCGGCCATTTCGGGCATTTCGACTGGCGGTATCGCGACGGGGTCAGCGTGTAGAACAGGATGTAGAGCGCCCCATAGAGCGCGATCGCGGGCGCGATCTTGGTCACCGACACGATCCGCGCGGCGTCGGAGGCGAAGGGGATGACCCGCCAGATGAATTGTTCGGCGCCGATCAGCAGCACCTGAAAGCTGAACGCCATCATCGCGAGGATCACCGATCCGATCACCATCCCGATCGCGCCGAGCTTGAGCCGCCAGAAGGGCGTACCCGACTGGACGCCATAGGCCTGACGCAGGATCGCCCGCACCGTCTCGATAAAGCCCGACGTGGTCCACAGCCCAACCAGCGCGCCGAGCCACAGCAGCGACCCGGAACGCGCCTCCAGCACCTCGAGGATCGCCGGGCGGAGCAGCGCGCCCACCTCGGGCGGGACGGTCTGGAGGAACGCTGCGACCGCCTGAAGCCCGTCGCCGGTACGCCCCACCAGCCGCGCGATCGCGGTGGCGACGATAAAGAAGGGAAACAGCGTGACCAGACTGAGATAAGCGAGGTTGCCCGCATGGGTGAAGCCGTCGGTATAGGCACCCACGACCACACGCTTGACCACCTCGATCACGCGGTCAGTGACCCCAAGGTCCGACAGATGCTTGTGGAAGCCGCGGCGCCGGGCTTCGGGGGATTCAGGGGAGATCGGCTCCGTCACGCCGTGTCAGACGCCCAGCCGTGCGCGCGGGTTCCCCTCCGCGTCCCAGTCGGCGACGAACGCGGCGAGCCTGGCATCATCCGCCGGGATCTCGATCATCAGCGATACCAGCAGGTCGCCCCGCGCGCTCTTGCCGTGAAAGCCGCGCCCCTTGAGACGCAGCGTCTTGCCAGAGCTGGACCCGGCCGGAACTTTCAGATTCACCGCGCCTTCGGGCGTCGGCACACGGACCGCCGCGCCCTCGACCGCTTCCTTAAGCGTCACGGGCAGGTCGAGCCGGATATTGTCGCCTTCGCGCGTGTAAAAGCGGTGCGGCTCGATCTCGATCGTCACGATCGCATCACCCTTGCCGCCCGGGCCAGCATCGCCTTTGCCGCCCAGCCGCATCTGCGTACCGGTCTCGACCCCCTTGGGCAGCTTCAGATCGATCGTCGCACCGTCGCGCAGCTGGATGCGCTGCGGCTTCAATGCCGCCGCATCCTCGAACGGCACGCGCAGGCGATACGCGACGTTGGCGCCCTTGGCCGGCGGCGGCCGGCGGCCGAAGCCGCTGGCGAAGCCGCCCTGTTGTCCGGCGCGGCCGCCGAACAGACCCTCAAAGATATCGCCGATATCGGGATCGCCGCCTCCGCCGCCGAAGTCGAACCCGCCACCGCCCGGCCGGAAGCCGCCTTGCTGCCGCGCGCCGCCGCCGAACCCCGCTCCAAACGGCGAGGTCGGGTTGCCGTCAGCGTCGATTTCACCGCGGTCGAAGCGCGCGCGCTTGTCCTTGTCGCTCAACAGCTCATAGGCCTGCGCCACGGTGCCGAAACGCTCGGCCGCCTTGGGATTGTCGCGGTTGCGGTCGGGGTGAAGCTCCTTGGCGAGCTTCCGGTACGCCTTCTTGATTTCGTCCTCGCTGGCCCCGCGCGAGACTCCCAAGGTTGCGTAAGGATCGGCCACTAATATTCCCCGTTTCGTCTTCTTCTTGAGCGTATTACCCCGCTACATCGGCGCGTGGAGCCGCGGTTGCAAGTGACGCCCCGTCATCCAGCGGCTCGACATCGACCGAAACCTGCATGTCCTGCGCGCCATAGCCCAGAATGATCCCATCAATTGGCGCAATATCGGCATAGTCCCGCCCGATCGCGATGATCACATGATCGTTGGCCATCCAGATGCCGTTGGTGGGGTCAAAGCCGACCCAGCCACGCTCCGGTCCGCACCATAGCAAGACCCACGCATGCGTCGCGTCCGCTCCCACCAGCCGCGGCTGGCCGGGCGGAGGAAGTGTGCGCAGATAGCCCGAGGCATAGGCGGCGGGCAGCCCCGCAGCGCGCAGGCCCGAGATCATGATCTGCGCGAAATCCTGGCACACCCCACCACGCTTCACGAACGCCTCATGCGGCGGGGTATCGACCAGGGTGGCGGCGGGGTCGAAGTCGAATTCGCGCTGGATGCGTCGCGCAAGGGCGATGCCGGCATCGAGCGCGCCGCGATCGGGATCGAGATCCTGCGCGCACCATGCGGCGATCTCGGGATCGAGCGGGATCAGCGGCGAGGGAAACATATAGGACGCCGGGCTTGCCGGCCCGGCATCGCGGCTCTCACGCGCAAGGACGGCGATCTGGCCCAGCGTGAGGTCGTCCGCCGCAGGCTCAGGAACGGGACGATCGACGGTGATCTTGCAGCGGCTTTCGATCGTCAGGCTGTTCGCCGCCTGAGCGATCACCAGCCGCACGACATTCGCCAGCCCGGCCTCGGCGCGCGCAGGGGCGGTGCTGCCGCCCGGCTCGACGCTCAGTTCATAGTCGTGCAGCTCCTGCCCCGACCAGTGGATCGGTTTTAGGCGCAGGTTGCAACGCGCGAAGCCAACCGACTCGGCATAGTCGAAGCGGGTGACGTGGCGGATCGAATAGAGCATCAGGCGAGCACAAGTCCCGCGGCGCGCAGCGGCTCCGACCCTTGAAGGAAATAACGGCGCGCGATCGCGTCCGACAGCGAGGCAAGCCGGTTGCCGATCTCACCCAGCTTGGCCTCGTCTAGCGCCGCCGCTTGCGTGATCGCCACGATCGCGGACAACGCCGCGGCCTGCGCCTGTTGCGGTTCGGCGAGGCCATCGTCGGACAGCACGGGCAGCTTGGCGAGATGGTCGCCGATCGCCGACACCTGATAGGCGATGCCACGCGGATTGCCGGGATCGAGCGCGACCAGATCCAGCACCGGTACGCGCGCGATTCCCGTCAGATAACGCTGGCGGTAGCTGATCTGGCTGTCGGCCAGGTCGAGCAGCGTCGACAGATCGTCGCTGGTGGCGTCGGCGTGCCCGAACGCACGGATCGCGCGGATCGCGGCCATTGCCCGCTCGACCCGGCGGCCCATGTCGTGGAACCGCCAGGCATCGGTACGTCCGAGATGCTCGGCGCCAAGGCCCGCGAGCGCATAGTAGCGCCGCTGCGCCGACCCCGCCCGGTCGAGCGCGCCGCCCTTCATCGGGAAGGGCGCGTCGAGCAACCGGATCATGTCCGCCGACAGCCGGTCGCGACTCACCGCGCCGATCCCGCGTGCCTGCCGGTTGATCGACCGCACACTATACCAGCCGTCGCTCGCCTCCATCGCGGTGCGCGCGAAATGACTGAGATCGGCGCGGTTGAGGCTCGGCGGCGCGGGCGCGGCACCCGCCTGCACCACCAGATCGACAAGCTGCCCGACCGTCTCCGCCGACAGTGCAGCGCCGGTATCCGCGCTGATCGAATGACCGAGCAGCGACCGGATCATGCCCAGCAGCGCCTCGCCGCGCTCAAGATAGCGGCCCAGCCAAAAGAGGTTGTCGGCGACGCGGCTGGGGAGCGTGCCGGGATTACGGCGCAGCTGCGTGGTGTCATCGGACGGAAGCAGTGTCACCGGCGCAACCGGCTCCGGCCCGTGGATCACCACGTCAGCCGACCAGCTTCCTTCCCCCATCACCGCCGCGCGCTCATCGGCATGCTCGCCGATCTGCGCGAAGCCGCCGGGCAACACATGCCAGCCGCCATCAGGCCGCCGCGCCGCGAAGACGCGCAGTGTGAACGGGCGCGCGGCGAGGCCATCTTCGCCGACCACCGGCATCGTCGAAAGGCGCACCACCTCACGCCCGACATAGTCCTGCGGCCGCCGTTCGAAATCCTCGAGCAATGCCGCGCGTTGCGCATCCGACATGTCGGACCCAAGCACCGCAGCACCATCCGCCAGCACATTGGTCGCAACGCCGAACGCCGGCGCGATCAGCATATTGTCGAGGTCGCCCGCCACTTCGGCGCGCTCGCGTTCCTGCCCGCACCACCAGGTCGCGATATTGGCGAGCTTCAGCTGTTCCCCGGTCAGTCGGGTGCACAGCCGCGGCAGGAAGGCAGAGAAGGCCGGCGCCTCGAGCATCCCCGCGCCGGGAGAGTTGGTCACCACCACCTCGTCCGCCGCCATCGCGTCGACCAGCCCCGGCACGCCGACACCCGAATGTGAATCGAACGCGAGCGGATCGATCAGCCGCGGATCGACGCGGTGCCACAGCGCATCGACTCGCTTCAGGCCGGCGATGGTGCGCAGATAGACCCGGTCGTCGAGCACCGCGAGGTCGCCCCCCTCGACCAAGGGGAAGCCAAGATAGCGCGCCAGATGCGCCTGCTCGGCATAGCTCGGCGTGAAGCGGCCGGGGGTGAGCAGCACAATCCGCGGCTCGGCGCGATGACAGCGCGCGGCGAGCCCGTCGCGGAACGCCGCGAAGAAGGGCGCGTGCCGCTCGATATTGAGCCGGGTCTGCAAGCCGCCGAGCATCCGCGACATCGCCAGCCGGTTTTCGAGCGCATAGCCCGCCCCGACCGGCGCGCGCAGCTGATCGGCGAGTACCCGCCACTCGCCCGCCGGCCCGCGGCACAGATCGACCGCGACGAAGTTGAGATGATAGCCGCCCGGCGGGGCCAGTCCCATCATCGGGCGCAGGAAATTGGGGCTGCCCGTCACCAGAGCGGCGGGGATATTGCCGTTCGCGACCAGCTTCTGCTCGCCGTAGCAATCGGCCAGCACCGCCTCGAGCAGGTCGGCGCGCTGTGCGACCCCTGCGGCGATCCCATCCCATTCGCCGCGCGCGATCAGCAGCGGGATGGGGGACAGCGGCCAAGGGCGCTCCTCCCCTTCGCCCGCGATGCGAAAGCCGGTCCCGATATCCTCGGCGTGACGCTGCGCCCGCTCGCGCGCGCTGGCGAGATCGTCGCCCGACCGCCCCGCCAGTTCCTCGAACAGCACGGTCCACGCGGGATCGCCGCGCCCGGCGGCATAGAGCATGTCAGTTGCCGGGGTCGCGGCGCGATAGTCCGCCACCCAGCGCGCGGCGATCGTCGCCGCATCCTTCAAGGATGTCGTCGCAGCGCTTGCCAAATCCACCGCCCTTTCCGGCGCGCGTTGTGAAGCCAATGATATCGCGGCGCAACAAAGATCAGGTTGTGGGCATCAGATGTCGGGCAGCACCTGATCGGCTTGTCCCCAGCCTTTCAGCGCTCGGGCGTTGGCGCGCTCGATCAACCTCTCGGCATCGCGCACGCTGAACGCCTGCGGGGTGTCGATATCGCGCAACTCGGTCCAGCCGACGGGCACCGCCACCGGCGCGCCCGGCCGCGCACGCGCGACATAGGGCAGCACCGCCGTGCTGCCGCGCTGGTTACGCAGATAGTCGATGAAGATACGGCCCTTGCGCTCGACTTTCTTGAGGTTGGCGGTGAAGCGCTCCGGTTCGGCTTGCGCCAGTGCCCGCGCGAAGCGTTCGGCAAAGGATCTGACCGCCGGCCATTCCGCCTCAGGCGTCAACGGGACCACGACATGCACCCCCTTGCCGCCAGACAGCATCGCGAAGCTGGTGAGGCCGAGATCGGCCAGATGCTGCTTCAGATCCGCCGCCGCTTTCTTGACCGTCTCGAAATCCAGTCCCTCGTCAGGGTCGAGGTCGAACACCACACGGTCGGGCTTCTCGACGTCTGCCACCCGACTGCCCCAGCCGTGGAACTCGATGGTCCCCATCTGAACGCACGCCAGCACGCCGGCGGCGTCGGAAATATAGAGATAGGGTTCGACCGATCCGTCCTTCTCACGAATGTCGACATGATGGACATGCTCACCAAAACTGCCCGCGTCGTGCTTCTGGAAGAAACATTGTCTCGCCCGTCCCTGCGGGCACCGCACAAGGCTGATCGGACGATCGGCCGCCCAGGGGAGCAGGATCGGCGCAACCGCGGCATAATAGTCGGCGAGGTCACCCTTGGTGATCCCGGCATCGGGAAAGATCACCCGGTCGCGGCTGCTGATCTTCACATCGATATCGGGCGCTTGGGGCATCGGGATGGCCTCCTCGACTTGCACCTCGCCCGCGGGCTTGTCGCCGCGCAGGCCAAGGAAGCTCGCATGACGGACGACATTCTCGGCGGTGAATTCGGCGAAAGCGACTTCCGCCACCAATTTCGGCGTGACCCAATGCGCGCCGCGAGCGGCTTCACGCGGCACCTCGACCGGCGGCGACTTGCGCGCGATCCGGTCGAGCTTCTCGCGGAGGGCGTGGCCGGTTTCGGTGCTGAAGCCAGTCCCGACCTTGCCCGCGTAGCGTAGCACGCCGTCCTCATACAGGCCCAGCAGCAAGGCACGGAACCCGCGGCCCTTGGCGCCGCTCGGCGTCCAGCCGATGACCACGAATTCCTGCCGCCGCGTGCATTTGGTCTTGAGCCACGCCTTGGTCCGCACGTTCCGGTACGGCGCATCGGCGCGTTTCGAGACGACGCCCTCATGCCCCGCGCCGCACATCGCATCGAACAGCTTTTCGCCCGCCCCGAGCACACGTTCGGAGAACAGAATGCGCTCATCCGCACCCGCGATCAGCGCGCGAAGCTTCTCCTTGCGTTCGAGCTGCGGCAGCCCGGTCAGATCCTTGCCGTCCAGTTCGAGCAAATCGAAAGCGAAGTAGCTTAGTCCCTCGCCGCCGCCCAAGATTGCGTCCTGCAAGGTCGAGAAGTCGGTCTTGTCGCCCTTGAACGCGACCAGCTCGCCGTCGATCAGCGCCGATCCCGCCGCGATCGACCGCGCGGCTTCCGCGATTCCCGGAAACTTGCCGGTCCAGTCCAGCCCGGTGCGGGTATGGATTTTGGGTCCACCTTTGCCGACCGCGATCAACGTGCGGTAGCCGTCATATTTCATCTCATGCAGCCAGCCGTTCCCGGCGGGCACGCTGTCCACCAGCGTGGCGAGTTGCGGGGGGCGGAATTTGGGAAGCGTTCCGGCCCGCTTCCGCATTTGAGCGCGCCTCCCGGACAGCTGTTTATCAGCGGCTACCCCCTCCGCAATCTCCTGCATCGTGCGGCCGGTCTTGATACTGGTGAGGCCGGTCTCGACCAGCTCGTCGGTCGCCCCGGCATCGCGGTCCTCGATCTTACGCAACAGCCAGTTCTCGCGCGTTTCCTTGCCGCGAGGGCGCAAGCGGATCAGCAGCCACTCCCCCTTCATCCGCTCACCCCGGAGCATGAAATGGAGATGCCCCTTCTCCAGATCCTTCACGCTCTTGCCTTCGATCGGAGCCCATTCGCCTTCGTCCCACAGCATCACCGTGCCGCCGCCATATTCACCCTTGGGGATCGTGCCCTCGAAGCTGGCATAGGACATCGGATGGTCCTCGGTCCGCACCGCCAGCCGCTTTTCGGCGGGATCGAGGCTCGGGCCGCGCGTCACCGCCCAGCTCTTGAGCACCCCGTCCAGCTCGAGCCGGAAATCCCAGTGAAGCCGGGTCGCGTCATGCTTCTGGACAATGAACCTGCGGCCCTTTCCCTTCGCGATCTCCCCCTTCGGCTCGGCGGTCTTCGCGAAGTCGCGCATCGCATTGTACTTGGCGAGCGGGTCGGGCGCGGGCTTACTCCGCGTCATCGCCATTCTCATCGAACGCCTTGCGCTCAACCCAGCGAAACACCGACAGCAACACCACCGACACTACCGTGCCGATCACCGCGAGCGGATAGAGACCCGCGCCGAACGCGATTCCGATCGCGGCGGCCAGCCAGATATGTGCAGCGGTGGTTAGGTTCTGGACCTCTCCCTTTGAGAAGACGATCAGCGCGCCGCCGATCACCCCGGCCATCGCCGCGGTCCCTTCGATCACGCGCAGCGGGTCTGCCTTCGAATGCACTCCGCCGAGCTGGTAGTAGAGCACGAGCGCCGAGAGGGTGATCAGCGCGGCGGCAAAGCACATGATCGCGTGAGTGCGCATTCCCGCGGGGTGGTCCCGCACCTCGCGGTCTATCCCCAGCAGCAGGCCGGCGACCATCGCCCCGCCCAGCCGCAGCCAGGGATCCCAGCCGACCGCGGCAAACCCAAGCGGCGGGTTCAGCTCCATCCGCTCAGGCCCGCTTGCGCGCGGGCGTCTTCTTCGCCGCGGTTTGCGCTGCGGGCTTCTTCGCCGCGCCCGGTTTTTCGAGGCTCTTCTTGAGCGCCGCCATCAGGTCGACGACATTGGAACCGCGCTTTTCCGGCCCCTCCTTGTCCTCGATGATCAGGCGGTTGCTTTTCTGTTTCTTCTTGCGCTCGATCAGGTTGCGGAGCGCATCGACATAGCGGTCGTGGAAATCCTTGGGATCGAACTTGCCCGCCTTCTTCTCGATCAGCGATTCGGCAAGCCCGAGCAGTTCGGCGTCCGGCTCGATATCGGGGATGTCGCGGAAATAGCCCTGCGCCTTGTTGACCTCATCGGCATAGCGCAGCGTCTCCAGCACCATGCCGCGCCCGCAGGGCTTCAGGCTCACCACATATTCGCGCCCGCGCATGGCGAGCTGTCCCAGTCCCACTTTGCGCGTGCGTTTCAGCGCCTCGCGCAGCACCACGAACGCCTCCTCGGCCAGATCGTCGGCGGGTACGACGAAATAGGGCTTTTCGTAATAGAGCACGTCGATCTCGTCGGCATCGACGAACTGGGTCAGCTCAAGCGTCTTCTTCGACTCAAGCTTGACCGCTTCGATCTCCTCGGGGTCGAGCAGGACATATTCGCCCTTCTCATATTCGAAACCCTTCATGATCTCATCGGTGTCGACCGGGCCGATGCCGGGCACGACCTTCTCATATTTGATCCGCTTGCCCGAGGGTTCGTGGACCTGATGAAAGGCGATCTGCGCACCCGATTTGGTCGCGGTGTAGATCTCCACCGGGATCGAGACGAGCGCGAGGCGGATCTGCCCCTGCCAATAGGCGCGCGCGGCCATGATGCTGCTCCGTCGTTGCGTAGCCGATTCAAAGCGCGAGCGCGGGAGTCGTTCCGGCGCAGATGGCGGATGACGGCGCAAAAAGCTCTGCTACACACTTGGAATGAACCCGCAATTCGCTCCGCTCGACTGGCTGGTGGTCGGGCTTTACGTGGTCGTGCTGCTGATCGGCGGCTGGCTGTTCTCGCGCTTCAAGGCCGATGACGCGCGCGACTATTTTCTCGCCGGGAGGACGGTGCCGGCATGGCTGGCGGCGGTGTCGGTGCTCTCCGCGACACAGTCAGCCGCGACCTTCCTCGGCGCGCCGGATCAGGGCTATCGCGGCGACTACAGCTATTTGGGCGCGGTGATCGCACCCGTTCTTGCGGCGTTCTTCGTCGCGCATGTGCTGATCCCGCGCTTCTACGCGTTGCGCGCGACCACGGTGTACGAGCTGCTGGAAGCACGATTCGACGCCCGCGCGAAACATTGGGCGGGCGGCATGTTCCTTGTGGGCCGCGTGCTGGCCGGCGGGGCGCGCGTCTATCTGGCGGCAATCGCGATCGCGATGGTCGCGTTCGGCAGCATCGAGGCGCATGCGATCATCCTGTCCGCCGCCGCCGTGATGCTGGTCAGCTTCCTGTTCACCTTCCATGGCGGCCTGAAGTCGGTGATCTGGAACGACCTCATCCAGTTCGTGATCTATGCCGGGTCGGCGCTCGCCGTGCTGGTGTTCCTGCGCCTGTCGATCCCCGCCACCAACGGCGAGCTGATCGACGCGTTGCGCATGACGCCCGAGGGGGTGAACAAGCTGCGGCTGCTCGATTTCTCGACCGATTTGGCCAAGCCCTTCACCGTTCTGGCGATCTTCACCGGGCTGTTCCTGCTCAACGTCGCCAATGCGGGGCTGGACCAGGACACTACCCAGCGGCTGCTCGCCAGCCCCGACGCGAAGACCGGCGCACGCGGCCTCATCTACTCGCAACTCGCCAGCGTGCCCCTGATCGCGATGTTCGTGACGATCGGCCTGCTGCTCTACATCTTCTACAACCGCCCCGACCTGATGGGCGCGGACAATCAGGCGGCGACCAACTTCGCCGGCGAGAAGATCACCGTCTTCGTCCACTATATCCTAACGCAGGTGCCGCCGGGGCTGCGCGGATTGGTAACGATCGGCGTCACCGCGGCGGCCGTCGCCACCACCAATTCCGCGCTCAACGCCATGTCGTCGGTGATGATCAGCGACTTCTACAAGCCGTGGCGCGAACGACGCGGCGCGGCCAGCCCCAAACATTATGTTCATGCCGGGCGCTGGGGCATGGCGCTGGTCGGCCTCGCCATGTTCGGCATGGCGGTACTCAGCTTCTACTGGCAGCGGCATACCGACATGCCGCTACTGGAATTCGCGCTGCAGGTGATGGTGTTCGCCTATGCCGGACTGCTCGGGGTCTATTTCGTCGCGGTGTTCACGAAGCGCGGCAACAGCCTGTCGGTGATCGCCGGTCTTGCTGCCGGATTCATGACCGTGCTGCTGCTGCAGCCGTTCGTCATCGGTCCGACAGGCCTCGCCTTCCCTTATCAGCTCTGCATCGGGACATTTGTTTCGGCACTCGTCACCGCGATTCCGCGTGTCAGGGCCGCTTGACATATGTCATGTGTCCATGACATATAGTCAGCCATAGACGACATAACGTCACGGATAACTGACACACGGGATGCAAAACAGGCTGCGAGTACTGCGCGCGGAACGCAACTGGAGCCAGGCGGAGCTTGGCGGCCATCTGGGCGTGTCGCGACAGGCGGTGAACGCGATCGAGACGGGGAAATACGATCCCTCGCTCCCGCTCGCCTTCCGCATCGCGCGGCTGTTCGGCTTGCCCATCGAGGAGATTTTCGAGGATGAGGACGGTGATGCGGCCTGAACCGCGAGACGGCCTTGCCGCGGCGAAAGCGCGCAAGCTGCGGCTGCAACTGATCATCGGCGGGTTGATGGGTGCGGGCGCGGTGCTCGGCTTCTTCTCGGCGATGTTCGAGGTCGATGGCGGTGGCTTCATGGAGGGCATTCCGGCCGGCTGGGCGATCGCCGCGTCGGTGATCCTGCTCGGGGCGCTGGGCTATGGCGGATGGCGCTACCATCTCGCCACCGACGAACTCGACCGGCGCGACAATCAATGGGCGTCGGCGATCGCGCTCAACTTCTACATCGCGGGCTATGCCACCTGGTATTTCTGGTGGCGTGGTGGGCTGGTGTCCGAACCGCAACATCAAACCATCTTCGTCGCGACCATGGCCGCGATGCTGCTGGCCTATGGCTACAAGAAGCTGCGGCCCTGAATCCCTTTCAATCCGATCATCTGGAGGCGTGAATGACCAATATGTTCCTGCGTGCGGGCTCTGCGCTCGCACTCCTCTTCGCCGCACCCGGCGCGCTCGCTCAGCAGGCCCCCGCGGCACCGGCTCCGGCGGCCGCGACCAAGGACGTGGATCCGGCGCTGTGGGTGGTCAAGGATGCGGACACGACGATCTACCTGTTCGGCACGATCCACATCCTGCGCCCCGGCCTGTCGTGGTTCGACGAGGCGGTGAAGAAGGCGTTCGACGAGAGCGGCGAGCTGGTCACCGAGATCGGCGTGATGCCCGATCCGGCGGCGGCGCAGCCACTCATCATGAAATACGGCTTCAACCCGACCGGCCCCACCC
>DATIGZ010000389.1:0-5459 GCA_035481255.1 Sphingomonas sp.
CCTCCAGATGGCGGTCGTCCTCACCTTCGCGTCGAAGCTCCCCACGGTGAAGCTCGGCCGCATGGCGGGCCAGTTCGCCAAGCCGCGCTCGGCCGATACCGAGACGATCAATGGCGTCGAGCTGCCCAGCTACCGTGGCGATAACGTCAACGACATCGCCTTCACGCCGGAGAGCCGCATCCCCGATCCGCAGCGGATGATTCAGGGTTACAGCCAGTCAGCCGCGACGCTCAACCTGCTGCGCGCCTTCGCCAGCGGTGGCTATGCGAACCTGCATCAGGTCCACAAATGGACCCTCGACTTCATGGGCAAGAGCCCGTGGAGCGCGAAGTTCGCCGACGTCGCCGACCGCATCGGTGAGGCGCTTGACTTCATGCAGGCGTGCGGGATCGACGCCGACAGCGTTCCTCAGCTCAAGGGCACCGATTTCTACACCAGCCATGAAGCGCTGCTGCTCCCGTACGAGCAGGCGCTGACCCGGCAGGATTCGCTCACCGGCGACTGGTACGACACCAGCGCCCACATGCTGTGGATCGGCGACCGCACGCGGTTCGACGGCTCCGCGCATGTCGAGTTCCTGCGCGGCATCGGCAATCCGATCGGGATGAAGTGCGGCCCCAGCCTCGAGCCCGACGCGCTGCTCCGCCTGCTCGACACGCTCAACCCCGCGCGCACCCCGGGCCGCATCACCCTCATCACGCGCTACGGTCACGACAAGATCGAGGACGGCCTGCCCAAGCTGGTCCGCGCCGTGAAGCGTGAGGGGCATCCGGTGGTGTGGAGCTGCGACCCGATGCACGGCAACGTCATCAAGGCGGCCAACGGCTACAAGACGCGCCCGTTCGAGCGCATCCTCGCCGAGGTGCGCGGCTTCTTCGCCGTTCACCGCGCCGAGGGCACCTATGCCGGCGGCATCCATGCCGAGATGACGGGCCAGAACGTCACCGAATGCACCGGCGGTATGATCGACATCGGTGAGCACGACCTCGCCGACCGCTACCACACCCATTGCGACCCGCGCCTCAACGCGGGCCAGAGCCTCGAACTGGCGTTCCTGCTGGCGGAAATGCTCAATGAGGAGATGGCGGAGCGGCGGAAGGCGGCATAGCGCCGCTTTCCGCCCGCGCGGTCAGAATTTCGGGATCGCCTTGCGTCCCGTGACGGTCAGGCTCGCCGCCGCGCCGCTCGCCTGCGCCAATCCGGGCCGGGCGAGCGGCTGACCGCCGCCGACCCACAGATCGACCTTGCCCGGCTCGACGACGCGATTGCCGTCCGTGCCCACCACGCTCATCGCCTTGGCGTCGACCGTGAAGCTCAGCGTTTTCGCCTCGCCGGGCTTCAATGACACGCGCTGGAAGCCCCAAAGCGAGCGCACCGGCGCACCGGGAACGGCCCGCGCGGCATAGAGCTGCACCACCTCGTCCCCTGCCCGCGCGCCGCTGTTGCGCACCTCCACCTTCAGCGTCACCGGCTGCCCGGCCTTGACGCCGCCCGCGCTCAGCACCGGCTTGCCATAGCTGAAGCGGGTGTAGCTCAGCCCATGTCCAAACGGGTACAGCGGCGTGGCACGCGAATAGCGATAGGTGCGCCCGTCCATCCCGTAATCGGTGAAGGGCGGAAGCTGGTCGGCGGACTGGTAGAAGGTCAGCGGCAGTCGTCCCGACGGGCTGAAATCCCCCGCGATCAGCTGCGCGACCGCGTCGCCGCCCTCGCCGCCCGGATACCAGGCCTCGACGATCGCGGGCAGGTTCTTGTCCGCCCAGTTCACGCTCATCGCGCTGCCGTTCATCAGCACCAGCACCACCGGCTTGCCGGTCGCGTGCAGCGCCTCGAGCAGCTTCTGCTGCGGCGCGGGCAGGTCCAGACTGGTGCGGTCGCCGCCGTCGAATCCGGGCGCCGCGACACGCATCTCCTCGCCCTCCAGCCGCGCGGTCAGCCCGCCGGCGAACACGATCAGATCCGCGTCCTTCGCCGCCGCCATCGCCTTGTCGCCCGCCGCGCTCGGCCGGCTCCAGCGAAAGCGCTGCTCGCCCCGCTGCCCCTTCTGCGCCGCCTCGATCCGCAGCTTCACCGGCTTGCCCGCGGTCAGCTCGACCTCGGTGTCCGATGTCGGCCAGGCGATGTCCCAAACATCGGCGATCAGCTTGTCGTCGACCCAGATGCGGTATCCCGCGTCCCCCGTGTAGCGGAAGCGATAGCGCCCGCTCTCGTCGGGCTTGATATACCCGCTCCACCGCACCGTGCCGTCACGCTGCAGGCGCGTCGGCCAGCCCCAGCGATAGACGGCGTTCTTGTCGGTCCGCGTCTCGCCCGGCGCGCCTTCCAGGCGGGGGTTGGCGAAATCCTCCATCTTCAGCCCCGGCTGCGTGCAGGCCGCGTCAGCGCACAATGCCGCGTCGGGCACGTCCTCCAGCGGCGGAGCGACCCAGCCGGTGCCTTCGACATAATCCACCTGCGCTTCCGGAAACCGCGTCTTCAGTCCCGCGACGATCGTCCGCGGCTTCGACGGCGTGCCGTTATAGTTCCCCACCAGCGCATCGACGCTGTCGGCATTGGGGCCGATCACCGCGATCCGCTTGGGCGCGGCCTTGAGCGGCAGCAGCCCGTCATTCTTGAGCAGCACCAGCGACTTGCGCGCGGTCTCCAGCGCCAGCGCGCGATGCGCCGGGGTGTCGAAGTCCTTCGCGCCGATGCCCGCCCAGCGCCCGCTCGCGGTCAGCTCCATCGTCCCCAGCGCGAACCGCGCCTCGAACAGCCGGACCAGCGCGGCGTCCAGTTCCGCTACTGGCAGCAGGCCCTGCCGCACCGCGCTGACGGTTGTCTGCGGATCGGTGGTCTTGTTCGCGACGAAATCACAGATCAGGTCGGTTCCGTTCCGCACCGCCGCGGCCACCGCTTCCTCGGGCGTCTTCACCCAGGCGTGCGACGTCGGAAGGTAGAAATCCGCCACCGCCGCGCAGTCCGACACGACATGTCCGTCGAACTTCCAGTCGCGACGGAGGATGTCCTTCAAATAGACGGTGTTCGCGCACGCCGGCACGCCGTCGATGGCGTTGTACGCGCACATGATCGCCTGCGCCCTGGCCTCGGTGATCGATGCGTGGAAGGCGGGGAGATAGGTCTCGGTCACGTCGCGCGGCGACGGGTGGATATCGTCGGTGTGACGGCTCGGCTCGGGCCCGCTGTGGACCGCCAGATGCTTCACCGCCGCCACCGTCTTGGGCTGGCCGGGATCGTCGCCCTGAAGACCGCGGATGAACGCCACCGCCATGCGCGACGTCAGATAGGGGTCCTCGCCATAGGTCTCCTGGCCCCGCCCCCAGCGCGGATCGCGGAAGATGTTGACGTTGGGCGACCATATGGTCAGCCCGCGATAGCCCGTGCTGCTCCCGTCGGGTTTGCGTCCCGCGACATATTTGGCGCGATGCTCGGTCGCGATCGTGTCCGCGACATTCTGCATGAGCGCGACGTCCCATGTCGCGGCCAGAGCGATCGCCTGCGGGAACACCGTCGCCTCGCCCGCGCGCGCCACGCCGTGCAGCCCCTCGTTCCACCAGTTATACGCGGGCACCCCCAGCCGCGGGATCCCGGGGGCGTTATGATGGATCTGCGCCGCCTTCTCTTCCAGCGTCATGCGGGCGACCAGTTCGGCCGCGCGCGCCTTGGACCCGGTGCCGGCCTCGCGATGCGCCGGCGCCGGAGCCTCTTGCGCCGACACCACCGGCGACAGGGCCGTGCTCCACCCCAGAATGACGCCCAGTGCCCGCATACCGCTCTCCAACATCGTTATCTGTCACGATGATGGTAGCGCTATCATTACTCGGAGTCACCCATGTTTCTGTGGACGACGATCGTCACGATTGGCAGTCGGCCCCGCTCAGGCGGTGGCCAGCGCCACCTCATAGTGCGCCGTGGTCTTCGCCGCGACCTCGTCCTCGGTCACGCCGGGGGCGAGCTCGATCAGACGGAAAGGCGACTCGTGATCGGCGCGCTGGAACACCGCCAGGTCGGTGATGATCATGTCCACGACGTTCTTGCCGGTCAGCGGCAGCGTGCATTCGGGGATGAACTTCGCGCCGCCGTCCTTGGCGTTGTGCTCCATCACCACGATGATCTTCTTGACGCCTGCGACCAGATCCATCGCACCGCCCATGCCCTTGATCATCTTGCCCGGGATCATCCAGTTGGCGATGTCCCCATTCTGCGCGACTTCCATCGCGCCCAGCACGGTCAGGTCGATATGCCCGCCGCGGATCATCGCGAAGCTGTCCGCGCTGCTGAAATAGACCGATTGCGGCAGCTCGCTGATCGTCTGCTTGCCCGCGTTGATGAGGTCGGGGTCTTCCTCGCCCTCATAGGGAAACGGCCCGATGCCCAGCATGCCGTTCTCCGACTGCAGCGTCACCTCGACCCCCGCGGGGATATGGTTCGCCACCAGCGTCGGAATGCCGATGCCCAGATTCACGTAGAAGCCGTCGCGCAGTTCCTTGGCGGCGCGGGCGGCCATTTCATCACGAGTCCAGGGCATGCGTCTCTCCGTAGGGAATTATGGGGTTGGGCTTGTCGCGACGCTGCGCACCGGGTTGGGCAGGATGAACCAGCCCGCGCCCCAGAGCGGCGCCACCATCGTCTCGGTCGCGGCGGTCTGACGCTTGCCCGCGTCGCTCGTCGCTTCGAACAGCTTGCTGAAATCGTTGAGCGAGTCGCCGACCAGCGCGACCACGCAATAGCCCGCGGCGATCACCTGCCGCACCTGCTCGTCGCCCTTGGCCGCCTCCGCGTCGCCGGCGAGAATGAGCGTGCGCCCCGCCTCGAACCGGCCAAAGCCCAACTGGTCGAGCAGTCCGGTGACGCCCGGCGCGCTCTCGGGCGAGCGCCGCGTGGTGAAGATCACCGCGATGCCCTCACGGCGCGCGGCATCGATCCCCTCGACCGCGCCCGGCGTCGCGGCGACCGCATCGGTGCCGTCGCCCTTCCAGCGGCGCCACGGCGCGTCGGGGTCGGCGGCCTTGTCGGCGCTCTCGTCAAGATCGAAGACCACCGCGAGCGGCTTGCCCTCGCACCCCGCATAGCGCGGCGCGTCGAGCGTGGTGCCGGGCATCAGTACCACCGATTGCAGCGGTTCGTTGCGGCGGCGGCGCTCGACCTGAGCGGCAAGATGGTTCCACAGCGCCTGATAGGCCTGAAGGCTGTACGCGGCCGCCTCCCCGGTCCCGGCGCGGTTCGCCGCCGGCGCGCTCAGCGGCTGCCCCAGCCGAGCGGGGACCACGCCGTTCGGCGCGGGCAGCATGCCCGGCTGCGGCGCGGTCGCCGGTTCGGCGGTGACCGTCCCCATCGCGGCGCGGGCCTCGGCCGTTTTCAGCTGACCCGGCGCGCGCTGTTCGTCGCCGGATTTCTCCGCCTTGCGCTCGTCGCGTCCGTCGAGCTGGTCGCGCGCCATCAGCCCGCCCGCCACGACC
>DATIGZ010000390.1:0-6560 GCA_035481255.1 Sphingomonas sp.
GTCATGAACGCCTCAAGCTCGGCATCGGTGTCGAAGGCCTTGGCGGCGGCGAACTCGTCCCCGCCCAGACGCGCGACCACCTCACCCTCGCCGAGCGTGGCGCCGAGCCGGACGGCGAGCGCCGCCAGCAGCATGTCGCCGGCGGCATGGCCATGGGTGTCGTTGACCTCCTTGAACCCGTCGAGATCCATCACGATCACCGCGAGACGGTGACCGCCGCGTTCAGCACGCTCCAGCTCGAAATCGAGCCAGAGATTGAAGCGCGCGCGGTTGGGCAGCCCGGTGAGGCTGTCGTGCATCGCGAGGAAGGCGATCTTCTCCTCCGACCGGCGACGTTCGGTGATGTCGTCGAAGGTGCTCACCCAACCGCCGTCGGGCAAGCCCCGGCTGGCAATGGACAGAACGAGATTGGGACCGATCTCCGCGATCACCGGTGCCGAGTCGGAACTGGTCAGGCTGAACGAGAGCGCCCCGTGCATGCGGGCATACCAGTCGTCGTCGCCCGGCACCGCATCGCGGCCACTGAGTGCGGTGAAGGCGACTTCGCGCAGAGTGAGGCCGGGAATGCAGTCGTCCGCGGAGAGGCCCCAAAGGTCGAGAAAGCGCTGGTTGCGCAGGATCAGCCGTTCGTCGCGATCGAACAGGCACAGCCCCTGGTGCATGTTCGACAGCGCCAGATCGAGCTGGCCGCGCAGCGTCGCCTGCGTCCGCCGCGTTACCAGCACCGCGGCGCAGGTCAGCAGCAGAATACCGATCGCTCCCGCCGCGAGCGAGACCGACATGGTCCCGGACGACAGGAGCACGCCGCGCAGTTCGTCGCCGGGGATCGGAACGACCTTCAGTGCGGTCATCGCGGTGAAGTGGAGCAGCACGATCGCAAAGGTCAGCAGTCCCGCCGCGGCGGCACCCCACCGCAGGCTGCCGCCGTCGAGCGCCAGGCGCAGCGCCGGATAGATGGGCAGAATCGCGAAGATCAGCGAGAAGAGCACATAGCCGGGGCGCCATGAGAAGGTGCCCGGAAACTCCACCGCGGACATGCCGACATAGTGCATCGCGGCGATCCCGCCCCCGACCATCATCGAAGCCGCGGCGCGCCTGAACCGGCTTCGGCGGACAATCGCGGTAAAGAAGCCCGCGGTGGTGAGCGTCATCGCGATCGCCAGCGATAACGCGGTCAGCGCGAGGTCGTAGCCGACGACGATCCCCGGATCGTAACCGAGCATCGCGACGAAATGCGTCGTCCAGATGCCAAGACCGGTGGTGACACCCGCGACGATCGTCCAGTAGGTGCGCCCCTGCCTGCCGGAGAGCTTGGCCTGCCGCAGCAACAGCACCGCCGACGCGGTCGAGACGAGGCACACAACCGCCGCCAGGACCACCAGCCGAAGATCATGCTCACCGGTGATGCAGTAATAGAGATCGAACATAGACGCCCCAGATGGAATCGAAACTGTCCAGACAGGGCGCGGGGTAAAGTCGGGGTTAATTCGTCCGCAACGGAGGATGGAAAAGCGATGATTTGCCAGTGCTTACCCGTTTGAGTTGCGTAAACGGCCGGCCGCGCATCCGATGCGGATGCGCCCGGCAAAAAAGGCGCGCCCGGCTTTCCGGACGCGCCCTTTCTGTTTTCAGCGATTCGCGGGGGGATCAGGCGGCGTCGCCGGTCCCGGCCTTCTTCTTTTCGGCATAGACGCGGATCGGTTCCTTGCGGCCCTCGACCACGTCCTTGTCGATCATCACCTCGTCCACGCCGTCCATCGACGGCAGGTCGAACATGGTGTCGAGCAGGATGCCTTCGAGGATCGAGCGGAGGCCACGAGCGCCGGTCTTGCGCTCGATCGCCTTCTTGGAGACCGAAACCAGCGCATCGTCGGTGAAGCCGAGCTTCACATTCTCCATCTCGAACAGCTTCTGGTACTGCTTGACCAGCGCGTTCTTGGGCTCGGTCAGGATCTTGACCAAAGCCGCGATGTCGAGGTCCTCGAGCGTCGCGACCACCGGGAGGCGGCCGACGAATTCGGGGATCAGGCCGAACTTGAGCAGATCCTCCGGCTCGGTCTGGCGCAGCACCTCGCCGGTGCGGCGCTCTTCCGGCGCGGCGACATAGGCGCCGAAGCCGATCGACTTGCCCTGCAGGCGGTCGCCGATGATCTTCTCGAGGCCCGAGAACGCACCGCCGCAGATGAACAGGATGTTGGTCGTGTCGACCTGGAGGAATTCCTGCTGCGGATGCTTGCGGCCGCCCTGCGGCGGGACCGAGGCGGTGGTGCCTTCCATCAGCTTGAGCAAAGCCTGCTGGACGCCCTCACCCGACACGTCACGCGTGATCGAGGGATTCTCGGCCTTGCGGCTGATCTTGTCGATCTCGTCGATATAGACGATGCCGCGCTGCGCCCGCTCGACGTTGTAGTCCGACGCCTGGAGCAGCTTCAGGATGATGTTCTCAACATCCTCGCCGACATAGCCTGCTTCGGTGAGGGTCGTGGCGTCCGCCATGGTGAAGGGCACGTCGAGGATGCGTGCCAGCGTCTGCGCCAGCAGCGTCTTGCCGCAGCCGGTCGGGCCGACGAGCAGGATGTTCGACTTGGCGAGCTCGACCTCGGCGCCCTTCGCGCCGTGGTTGAGACGCTTATAATGGTTGTGGACCGCCACCGAGAGGACGCGCTTCGCCTGCTTCTGGCCGATCACATAATCGTCCAGAACGTCGCAGATCTCCTGCGGCGTGGGGACGCCGCCGTCCTTCTTGCTGACCAGCGCCGACTTGGTCTCTTCGCGAATGATGTCGTTGCAGAGCTCGACACACTCGTCGCAGATGAACACGGTCGGTCCGGCGATGAGCTTGCGCACCTCATGCTGCGATTTCCCGCAGAACGAGCAATAAAGCGTGCTCTTCGAATCGCCGCCGCTTAACTTCGTCATTCAGTCTTCCTTTGCGGCCCCTTACCGTTCGGCCTCCCAATGAGGCCCGGCATCGGGGCACGTTACGCAGTGCCGTACACACCCTCTTCTATCGAACAAGGGCCAGCCGGAACAGCCAATATGCTTATCGTGGAAACGGAAACAACCCGTTGCCGTTTCCGGACGTCATTCCTTCCCCCGCGCAGCCGGCCAGAAGCGCTCTGGGAGGATACGGCCGACCTTGCCGAACGCAGCCTGAACCGCGGGACGTTTCTCCAGCGTCTCGCGCCCCTGATCCCACACGGTCGGGTTGGCGGGGACAGCCCTTGCGGCAGCAGGCTGCATCGTTTCGATCGCGCTGTCCCGCCACTGCTCCGACCCAAGTGCCTCCACCAGCAAGGTTTCCGCCGCGTCGAGCTGACCGATACAGATCATCGCGTCCATGGTCGCCAGCGGCGCATCGGCGCTCTTGTCCTTCACCGTCGCGAGCAGCGCGGTGGTGTCGCCGCCCGACTGACCGCGATGGCGGGCGCACAGGCTGTACGTGCGCACCAGCTGTTGCGCATAGGGTGAGCCATATTCCGCCGCGAGCGTGCCGGCTTCGGTGTCGAGCGCCAGCGCCCGAGTCCAGTTGCCGGACTGAACCAGATCGCTGAGCCGGTTGATCACCATGTTGATCAGCCACGGCTTGTCCCCGATCGTGATCGCGCGCATCGCCGCGAAGCGCGCTTCTGCCTCCGTCCCCTTACCAAGATCGCGGAGCAGCAGCGCATGGTTATTGACCAGCCAGCCGCCCTGTTCATCGAGCGCGGCCATCGCCTCGGCGGTCGCCCCGGTTTTGGCGGCAAGCGCTTCAGCTTCTGCGATCCGGCCCGCTTCCATATAGGCGATGAACTGGCTTAGCCGGGCTTGGGGCGAATTGGGCGACGCGGCGGCGAACCGTTCCGCAGCCTCGATCGCCCGGGCGTGGATATTACTCAACCCGGGCTTCAGCTGCGCCTCGACCGGCTCCCATAACGGCGCGTAACGGCGATCGGTGAGCAGCGTGACCAGCGCGGGCGCGTTTTCGAGCGAAAGCGCGATCGCCGCGGCGGGACCATTGTCGCCTGCCGCCATCAGCGCGCGGATGGCGGAAACCTCAAGCCAGCTGCGCGTGTCGAGATTGTTCACGGCGAAATCGGTGCGAACGAGGACCAGCGCGACGCGATCGGCCTCAGCCGAACGCTTCCGTTCATTGAGCGCACGGATCGCCCAGAGACCGGTGTCGGTATCCATGTCCGCCATCGCCTCGGGATGCTCGGCGGCGAGCTTGCGGATCGCCGCGACCGCGCGGTCGATATCCTGCAACATCACCGCCATGCTCAGGCGCGTGATCGGCACGATCTCCAGCCCGGGGCCGAGCGTCTCGGCCTCCGCCATCGCGGCCTCGGCCTCGGCGCGGCGATCAAGCCCACCGAGCAGAACGGCGCGCATGGCGAGCAGCACCGCGCGAAGTTCAGGCTGCTGAGCGGTCCGCGACTTCAGGATACGGTCGAGCCGCTTGAGCGCCGGGACGAACCGGCCGGCCTCAAGATCGACCTGGACCTTGGCAAAGTCTCCGGAGAAATCCTCGGCGGCGGCGACCGGTACCGGCGCGGCATGAACCGCCGATGTGCCGGCCGCGGTAGCGGCCAGCAACATCAAACCGAGAAAAGCAGCCCCCCGCGCGGGTTTCAAGCCGCGCCGCCCTCACCTTCCGCGGGCTGCGGGCGCTTTTCGTAGACTTCGTCGACCAGACCGAAGGCCTTGGCTTCGTCCGCCTCGAGGAAGGTGTCGCGGTCCATCGCGGCTTCGATCTTCTCGAGCGGCTGGCCCGTATACTTGACGTACAGGTCGTTCATCCGGCGCTTGATGCGCAGGATTTCCTTGGCCTGGATCTCGATGTCCGACGCCATGCCCTGCGCACCGCCCGAGGGCTGGTGGATCATGATGCGGGCGTTGGTGAGCGCGACGCGCAGGCCCGGCTCACCGGCTGCGAGCAGGAAGCTGCCCATCGACGCGGCCTGACCGATGCACACCGTGCCGACGCGCGGACGGATGTACTGCATGGTGTCGTGGATCGCCATGCCGGCGGTGACCACGCCACCCGGCGAGTTGATGTACATCCAGATGTCCTTCTTCGGGTTCTCGGACTCGAGGAAGAGCAGCTGGGCGGTGATGAGCGAGGCCATATGGTCCTCGATCGGGCCGGTGATGAAGATGATCCGCTCACGCAGCAGCCGCGAGAAGATGTCGAAGCTGCGCTCACCGCGGCTCGACTGCTCGATGACGATGGGAACCAGCGCGCCGGTGACGGGATCAGCGGTCATCTGACCGAAAAGGGGATGCATGTGCGGGAATCTCGTGCGTTTGTTTTTGCCCGTGGACTACATCGGCGCTCGGGAAGCGCGGCGCAAGGGGGCGCACGCCGGAACCCCGCCGTTAACCACAGCGAAGGACGTTTCGAGCCAAGGAAGCGTCATGCTCGACCGCGCCCGCATCGACACGCCGCTGCCCGCGCATCGGGACGAGCCGGAGGGGAGAACTCCGCCATCCCGCTCGCGGCCGGCGCCGGTCCGCGCGGCGGCGATCGCGGCGGCAACCGGGCTGCTCGTCTTTCTGCTGGTATTCGCGCTCGCCCATATCAGCCTGCGCAGCGATCGCGAGGCGGGCAAACGCGCGATCGGCACTGCGGTAGAGACCGGCGCGCTGACGCTGGAGGTCAAATGGCATCTGGGCGACGTCGGCATCGGCGCGCATCAGTTCAACGACTGTCTGATCCTGTATCAGGCGATCGACAATCGCGCGCCAGCCGCGCAGCTGGCGGTGACGCCGCTGTCCGCGCCCATCGGGACCGCCAATATGTGCGCTGCGCTCAAGGCGCTTGCCGACGAGCGTGCGCAGGACACCCCGCGTTTCTATCACAATTACGTGCATGCCCATACGAGCCTTGCCCGGCTGATGCTTCCGGTGACCGGGGTCGAGGGGTTGCGCGGTTTCTACAAACTGGCGCTGTCGCTGACACTGCTGGCGGGACTGACGTTCGCGGCGATCGCGCTGGCGCAGGGGCAGCGGCCGGGCGCCAGCGCGGTATGGCTGCTGCTGTTCGCGATGTTCACGCGATGGTTCGGGCTTGAGTCCTTCGGCCAGTCGATCGGGCATGGTCCCGCCGATCTGGTGCTGCTGTTGTTTCTGCTGTTCCTCTCGCGAAGCTCCGCCAGCAAGCCACTGCCCGGCCGCACCGCGTTGATCGCGAGCGCGGTGTTCGGCGCGCTGACGATGGCGTTCGAGCTGCTCACCGGCGGATTGCCGCTGGGACTGGCGCTGACGATCGGCTGCGTGCCGCTTGCACTCGCCCGAGACCAGCGGATCGTCGCGACGACGATCGACTGCGCGATCGCCTTCGTCGTGGCGGCGGTGACCGTGGCGGCGGCCAAGCTGGCCTTGATCGCGGCGGTCTTTGGAACCGCGCCGCTGATCGAGACGGCGGGACAATTCCTGTTCCGCACAGGCGTGAGCCATGCCGACAATCCCGACGGCACCGCCGGCTGGCCCGAATTCTTCAGCCGCGTCTGGGCGGGTATCGACGCGATGGCGCCCGGCATGCACTGGCTGGCGACCGGCATGCTGCTGCTGGCCATGAT
>DATIGZ010000391.1:0-1776 GCA_035481255.1 Sphingomonas sp.
GGCTTCGGCCGCGGCCATGCCGAAGGCGAGGCGCAGGTCGGCGACGGGGATGATCCGCCCGCGAAAATTGACGACGCTGCCGACCAGCGGCAGGGCGCCCGGCACCGGGGTCTCGGGCAGAAGATCGACGATCTCCCGCACCAGAAACGCCTCCAGCGCGAAGGTTTCACCCTGAAGGTCGAAGGTCAGCACTTCCAGCTGGCCGTGCTCGTCCCACGGTGTGGGAGTGGCGATGCTATCGGTCATGGTTCAGCCAGCGGCGCGAAGCCGCTCCTCCTGGTTGCGGCCGATATCGACGAGCTGCGCCACATCGAGGATCAGCGCGATCCCGCCGTCACCCAATATGGTCGCGCCGGCGAAGGTCGTGACGTTGTGATGCAGCGCGGACATCGACTTGATGACCGTCTGGTGGCTGCCGATGATCTGATCGACGACCAGCCCGACGCGCTCGGCACCGGTGGCGATGACGACGATCTTCTGGAACGTGTCCGGCCTGGTCCCCCATGCGAACATTTCGCGCAGACGCAGGAACGGGACCAGACTGTCGCGCAGGGTGATGAAGCTGCGACCGCGGGTGCGCAGATCCTCTTCCAGCGGCAGCTCGAGGCATTCCTCTACCGCCGCGAGCGGGATGACATAGCGCCCGGAACCGACCCGGACGAGCAGACCGTCGATGATCGCCAGCGTCAGCGGAATGCGCAGGGTGATCGTCGATCCCTGTCCGGGGGCGCTGGCGACGTCGATGGTACCGCGCAGGCTTTCGATGGTGCGTTTGACGACGTCCATGCCGACTCCGCGTCCCGACAGGTTGGTCACCTGAGCGGCCGTCGAAAAGCCCGGATGGAAGATCATCTGGAGCAGGTCCTGATCCGCCAGCGCCTGTCCGGGCTGGATCAATCCCTGCGCTTCGGCCTTGGCCCGCACCCGCTCGCGATCGATGCCGCGTCCGTCGTCACGGATGGTGATGATGACTTCGCCGCCCGCCTGATGGGCGGAGAGGGTGACGGTGCCGGCGGCGGACTTGCCCGCTCCGGCACGCTCGCCGGGCGTTTCCAGCCCGTGGTCGCAGGCATTGCGGATCAAATGGACCATCGGGTCCGCCAGGCGCTCGATCACCGTCTTGTCGACTTCGGTGCTTTCGCCCTCGGTCACCAACTCGATCGACTTGCCCGTCTCGCGCGACAGGTCATGGACGAGACGGCGGAAACGGTTGAACAGCGACGCCACCGGCATCATGCGCAGCACCATCATCGTGTCGCGCAATTCGCTCGCCAGCCGTTCGATCTCTTCCGAAACCGACCGCAGCACCATGTCGTGGCCGCTGCCCTGCGCAAGCTGCGACAGGCGGCTTTGGGCGATCACCAGCTCGCCGACCCGGTCCATCAGTTCGTCCAGCCGCTCGGCCGGGACGCGGACGCTTTCATCCGCCTTGGCGGCGGTGACGGCGCGGGCGGGCGGGGCGGCCGCCTCGGCGATGGCCGCCGGTGCCGCCGGGGCGTCGACGATCGCTTCCTGCCTGGCCGCGAGCGGCTCGCAGGCCAGTTCCATGTCGTCCATCACGAAGATGAAGACGTCCTCGATGGCGCTCATCGCCACTTCGCCATGCAGCTCGACTTCCCAGCCGACATGGTTCTCGGTTGGCGCCAGCTCGGCCAGCAGCGGAATCCGGTCGGTCAGCGCACGCACGGTGCACTCGCCCAGGTCGCGCAGCTCGTCGAGCAGCATCAGCGGATTGGTGCCGTTCGCCATCGCATCGGCGGGCAGCCGGAACCGCAG
>DATIGZ010000392.1:0-8020 GCA_035481255.1 Sphingomonas sp.
GGGCCAAGTCGCCCTAGGTCCGGTCGCCGGGCGGCGGTCCGCTCAGAAGGTCAGCGCGAGCCCCGCGCCGCCGGTCCATTGGTGGCGCGAGCCGGCGATGCCGACCAGCGGACTGTCGGCGAAATCACCGAGCAGCTTGCGATAGGTCGCGCCGGTGACCAGCGACATGCCCTTGGTCAGATCGCCGGTCAGGGCATAGGTGAACACGCCGCCGAAGGTGATGTCCTTCTGTCCGCCCCTCGGCGTGAACACCGGCAGGCCGCTCGCGACGCTGCCGGCGGGGGTGACGCCGAAATAGGTGCGGGCATAGCGGTCCTCGACGATCTCGGCCGAGGCGAACAGGCCGACCAGCGCCTTGGTGCTGAGGGGTGTCGTATAGTTGATCGAGGGGGTCCAGATGCCGCTCTTGTGAATCTTGGTCACGTCGTGGCGATAGCTCAGCGTGACCGAGAGCTTGTCGTAATCGCTGGTGATCAGCCCGGTCTTGCCGATACCGACATAGCCGCCGACCTCGATCGCGGTATCGATCTCTCCCAATGCGGCGACGCGCGGATCCTCGATCGCGTCGCGGTTGGTGCGGTTGAGGTTGAGGACGGCGACGGGACCGAGCTGAAAGTCCCACACCGGGCCGGTGTCGTTGGGGATGACGTCCATGCTCGCGCGGTTGCCGAGCACCATGAAGCTCATCCCGGCGATGGTGCCGTTGGCGGCAGGGATCGGGGTGATGCGACTGTCGTCGGACCCTTCATAGTCGGGAATCCACGCGGCGCCCGCGCCGATGGTGAGGCGCGCCGCGCCTTCTTGCGCGACCTCGGCGCGCGGCTCTTCTTGCGCAAGAGCGGGCGCCGCGGCGAACAGGGTTGTGAGGAACAGGGCGATACGCATTGAACTGGTTCCTGAAAATGTTTCAGGAACGCAACGCCGCACTGCACAAATGGATGCAAGGGCATGCCGCTAGAGCAGGTAGCGCATCCGCACCTGCTGGGGTGTCGCGGCCGCGTCCACCGTGAACCGGGCGGAGTCGAATTTGGGCGGGCCGAAGCGGATCGCGGGATTGCGGCTGAACCCGAACCCTTCACGCGGGATACCCATCAGCGTGTCGAGCCTGGCGTTGCCATTCTCGTCATGGATGATCGCCGCGGCGTAGCTGCCGGGGGCGAGGCCGTCGAACTTCACCACCGTCTGCGTCGCGGGCACCGAGCGGCTGAGCGCCCGCGCGTCGTTCTTGCAGTCCGGAAAGCTTTGCGGCCGGGCGGTCAGGCAGATGCGCAGCACGCCCTTTTGCGAGCGCAGCTTCTGGACATCGATCTGGAGATCAAAGGTCGGCGACGCCGCGGGGAGGAACAGAAAGGCTGCGGGCAGCAGCGCGAGCATGCGCTTTCTCGAAATCGCCGAGCCCGCGGTCGGTGCCGCAGAGCCGGTCCCAGAAACGGAAATAGAGACCATAGTTGCATCCGTATTGCTCATGGTGCCGCTGATGGTGGCTGGCCGTGATGAGCCATGCGCCCAGCGGCCCGCGCCACATCGCCCGCGGGAAGATTTCCCACCCCATGTGATTGGTCACACCCATAACCGTCATGATTCCGAGCACAAAGCCCAATGCGGCGACATGAATGGGGATGAGGAAGACGAGCGCGGGGATCACGATCGCGCCGGTCAACGCTTCGACCGGGTGGAAGCTCATCGCGGCCCACGCCGTGGGCGGACGGCTGACATGGTGGACGGCGTGGGCAATGCGGAACCAGCGCGGCCGGTGCATCCAGCGGTGCGTCCAGTAGAACCATGTGTCGTGCGCGACGAGAAAGAGCAGCACCGAGAGCGGGAGATACCAGAGCGGCCAGTCGCCCGTATCAGTGTAGATCCGCGTCCAGCCGCGATTCTGCCAGCCCCATGCGACGACCCCGGCGGGCACCCCGTAAATGGCGGCGCTGGCGAGGCTCCAGCGGACCTCCTGACCCATCTGCGCGTCGAGCCCGCGATAGAGACCGGGATGTTTGAGCCGCGTCGCCCAGGCGAAACCACCCGAGACGATCAGATAGCGCACGGCGACGATCAGCGTCATCGCGAGCGCGGAGAGGAGGATGGCGAGCAGCACGGCCCGATCCTAGAGGCTTTTCCGAGAATGCGCGAAGGACGCATTTCCGCGCCGTAAAAGCCCCTACAGCAATCCCCCCGCCGCCTGCCATGTCCGGATCGCATCGACGGGCCAGACCAACATCAGCACGTTGAGGGTGAGATTGTCGCGGATCAGCAGCAGGGTGAGCGATTCGAACGCGACGGCGAGCGCGACCGTGACGCGCACCGGCAGCTTCGCCGCGATCCAGAAGCCCGCCGCCATCCAGCCGATATCGGCGATCGAATTGAGGATCGAATCGCCCGAATAGCCGAACGCCATCGTCGCTTCGCGATAGCGGTCGATGATCATCGGCGAATTCTCGAGCAGTTCCCACCCGCCCTCGATCGCCACCGCGAGCGGCAGCGCCCAGCGGCGCGCGGTGCCGCGCAAGACGAGGTGCGCGAGCCCGTAGAACAGGAAGCCGTGGATGACATGGCTGAACGTGTACCAGTCGGCGATATGCTGGCTGTTCTCACTGGAATGGACCACCCCGTGCCACAGCTTGACGGTACCGCACGGGCAGATCGGCGGGCGATCCATCAGGAACAGCGTCACCGCGCACGCGATCACCAGATCGATCGCGAGAAACCACGCGAACAACGATGGCAGCAGCGTGCCGCGCGCGGCGCCCGGTGTCTGAATTCCCGCGTCCCCCATCGCCGCGATGATGCTAGGCCGGAGCGATCAGATCAACGCAATCCTTCGCGGCGCGGTCGAGTTCCGCGCGCGAAACGCCAGCGCGGGCACGGACGCTCAGCGAGTGGATCATCGCGGTGACGATCCGCGCCTGCGCTTCGGAGGCGGCGCTTCCGGCCTGTCGCAGCAGCCGTTCGATCTGTTCGTCCTCCATCGCCAGAAAACCGGCGATGTACGCGCGCACGTCGGGCTCGATCACCGATTCGGTCGCGGCGGTGCTGATGAACAGGCAGCCCGCGGGGCCGTCCTCCCCGGTCAGAAAGCCGTCGATCACCGCGGCGAACATGCGTTCGAGCATCGCCCGCAACGGCAGATCCGCTTCCGCCAGCCGCGCGAAGCCGCGCTCGGCGCGCGCATGGGTGCGTTCGAGCGCGGCGAGATACAGCGCCTTCTTGTCCCCGAACGCCGAATAGAGGCTGGGCCGGTTGAGCCGGGTCGCGGCCGCGAGCTCGTCGAGCGAAGTGCCCGAATAGCCTCCCGCGCGAAACCGCTCGGCGGCCGCCTTCAGCGCCGTGTCGGGATCGAACGCGCGCGGCCGGCCTCTCTTTTTTGTACTATCTTGCATAAAATTCCTTGACCGACTCGATATTCATGCGAGACAGTACAAAAATCAACCCAGGGAGTCGTGCCATGAAGCTCTATTTCACGCCTTTCGCCTGTTCGCTCGCCGCGCGCATCGCGGTCGAGGAAGCCGGCCTCGATGCCGAGTTCGTCCAGGTGTTGCCCGGCCGCAAGCTGCCCGATGGCGGCGATTTCACCCGCGTCAGCCCGATGGGCTATGTGCCGGCGCTGGAAACGCGCAGCGGCATCACGCTGACCGAGGGGCCGGCGGTGCTGCAATATCTCGCCGACAATGCCGAGGACGGCGTGCTCGCCCCCGCATTGTTCAGCGAGGAGCGCTACCGCATGCAGTTGTGGCTCAATTTCGTGAGCACCGAGGTGCACAAGGCGGTGTTCGCGGTGCTGTTCGCCAAGGATGCGGGCGCGGTGGAGAAGGACGCGGCACTGGGCCGGGTCGCCAGGCCGTTCGAAGTCCTGTCGGCGCATCTCGAGGGCCGTGAGCATCTCGGCGCCGGCTTCACCGTCGCAGACGCCTATCTGCTCAGTGTGCTCAACTGGTGCGAGACCGCGGGCGTCGACATCGCCGCCTGGCCGGTACTGCTCGGCTATCGCACGCGGCTGCGCACGCGTCCGTCGGTGATGCGGGCGATGGCGGCGGAGATGCCGCTGCTCAAGGCCGCCTGAGGACGGTCTGGCGTATTTGGGGCATCGCCCCGCCGGGAGACGGTTCGCAGCCCTTGCAGGCGGTGAAGACGCTCCGTAAGCGGCGGCGATGCCAGCCATCCACCATTGTGATCTCGCCATCGTCGGCGGCGGGCTTGCCGGCGGGCTGCTTGCGCTCGCCCTGCGCAAGCAGCGTCCCGACCTCAACCTGCGGATCATCGAGAGCGGGGACAGCCTTGGCGGCAGTCATCTCTGGTCGTTCTTCGCGAGCGATGTCGCCGCGGCCGACCGCTGGATGGTGGCGCCGCTCATCTCCTATGGCTGGGCGCGCTACGACGTCGCCTTTCCCGGGCATTCGCGCACGCTGAAGGCGCCCTATTATTCGATCGAGTCCGAGCGGTTCGACCGGGTGGTGCGCGCGGCGATGCCCAAGGGCAGCGTGATGACCGGTCGCAAGGCGCTGGGCGCCAGCGCGCGCGCGGTGGTGCTGGCGGACGGCGATCGCGTCGAGGCCGGCGGGGTGATCGATTGCCGGGGGCCGAGCGACCTCTCCAGCCTGGACCTGGGCTGGCAGAAATTCCTGGGCCGCGAGATGGCGCTGGCCGACCCGCATGCGCTGAAGCGCCCGATCGTGATGGACGCGACGGTCGCCCAGCTCGACGGCTATCGCTTCGTCTATGCGCTGCCCTTCGCGGCGACGCGGCTGTTCATCGAGGACACCTATTACAGCGACACGCCCGAGATCGACGCGGATGCGATGCGCCAGCGGATCGACGCATGGCTGGGCGCGCGCGCGATCGCCGTGGAGACGGTGACGCGCGAGGAAACCGGCGTGCTGCCGGTCGCGATGGGCGGCGATTTCGAGGAATATTGGCGGTCGGGCGGCAACCGCGTCGCCAAGGGGGGCATGCGCGCCGGGCTGTTCCACCCGGTCACCGGCTATTCGCTGCCCGACGCGGTACGGCTGGCGCGCACGGTCGCGCAGGCGAGCAACCTCGACGGCACCGCGCTGCACGAACTCACCTATGGCTATGCCCGGCGGCAGTGGCAGCGGCGCGGATTCTACCGCATGCTTTCCGCCATGCTGTTCCGCGCGGCGGAGCCGGATGAGCGTTATCGTATCCTCGAACGCTTCTATCGACTGGACGCGGGGCTGATCGCACGCTTCTATGCGGGACAGGCGAGCCTGTTCGATCGTGCGCGGCTGCTCGCCGGCAAGCCGCCGGTTCCGGTCGGGCGCGCCTGGCAGGCCATCAGGGGAAGCAGGTGAAACGGGCAGTCGTCATCGGTGCGGGGTTTGGCGGGCTGGCGCTCGCGATCCGCCTGCAATCCGCGGGGGTCGATACCGTGCTGGTCGAGGCGCGCGACAAGCCCGGCGGGCGCGCTTATTATTGGGAGAAGGACGGCTTCACCTTCGACGCCGGTCCGACGGTCATCACCGCGCCGGACGCGCTGGAGGAATTGTGGGCGCTGTCAGGCCACCGCATGGCCGAGGACGTGACGCTGGCGCCGGTCAATCCCTTCTACCGGCTGAGCTGGCCCGACGGCACCAGCTTCGACTACACCAACGACGATCCGGCACTGACCAGCGAGATCGCCAAGCTCGATCCGGCCGACATCGCGGGATATCGCCGCTTTCTCGACTATTCGGCGGGGGTGTATCGCGAGGGGTATGAGAAACTCGGCCATGTGCCGTTTCTCGACTTCACATCGATGGTGAAGGCGGCGCCGGATCTGGCCCGATACCAGGCGTGGCGCAGCGTCTATTCGATGGTCTCGTCCTTCGTGAAGAACGAGAAGCTGCGTCAGGCGCTGTCGTTCCACACGCTGCTGATCGGCGGCAACCCGATGACCACCAGCGCGATCTATGCGCTGATCCACAAGCTCGAACGCGACGGCGGCGTGTGGTGCGCGATGGGCGGCACCAACCGGCTGATCGCCGGCATGGCGCGATTGTTCGAACGGCTGGGCGGCGTGCTGCGGCTCGGCGATCCGGTGGTCGAGATCGAGACGCTGGGCGAGCGCGCGACCGCTGTGCTGACGAGGAGCGGCGAGCGGTTCGAGGCCGATGCGGTGGCGAGCAACGCCGACCTGATTCACAGCTATCGCGACTTGCTCAAGACCTCTCGCAGCGCGCAGCGCACCGCGGCGCGGCTTGAGAAGAAGCGCTTCTCGCCGTCCGTTTTCCTCGTCCATTTCGGAATCAAGGGGACCTGGCCCGGCATCCCGCACCACATGATCCTGTTCGGGCCGCGCTATCAGGGCCTGCTCGCCGACATCTACGATCACGGCGTGCTGAGCCAGGACTTCTCGCTCTACCTGCACCACCCCACCGTCACCGATCCCAGCCTCGCGCCCGAGGGGCATTCGACCTTCTACGCGCTCGCCCCGGTGCCGCATCTGGGCAAATTCCCGGTCGACTGGAACGAGATCGGGCCGGTGCTGGAGAAGCGCATCCTCGACGAGATCGGGCGGCGGCTGATCCCCGATATCCACGAGCGGATCGTGACCAAGTTCAGCTATGCGCCGAACGACTTCCGCGACGATCTGAACGCGCATCTGGGCAGCGCCTTCAGCCTTGAGCCGATCCTGTCGCAAAGCGCGTATTTCCGCGCGCACAACCGCGACGGATCGATCCCCAACCTCTATTTCACCGGCGCCGGCACGCATCCCGGCGCCGGAATACCCGGCGTGGTCGGCAGCGCCAAAGCCACCGCCGCGCTGATGCTGGAGCAACCATGACGTCCCTGAAACGCCTCGCCATCTATTGCGGCTCGGCCACGCCGAGCGATCCCGTCTATGTCGAGAATGCGCGCTTCGTCGGCCGCACCCTCGCCGAGCGCGGGATCGGCGTGGTCTATGGCGGCGGGCGGCTGGGCCTGATGGGCGCGGTCGCCGACGCCGCGCTTGAAGCAGGGGGCGAGGTGATCGGGGTGATCCCGCAGGCGCTGGTCGATGCCGAAGTGGCGCATCGCGGCTGCACGCAGCTGCATGTCGTGCGCACGATGCACGAGCGCAAACAGGCGTTCACCGACATCGCCGACGGCTTCATCACCCTGCCCGGCGGCACCGGCACGATGGACGAATTGTGGGAAGCGATGAGCTGGGCGCAGATCGGCTATCACGCCAAGCCGGTCGGGCTGCTCAACGTCGCGCATTTCTATGACGGGCTGATCGCCTTCGTGAAGACGATGGGCGAAGTCGGTTTCCTTCGCCCGCAGCACCAGTCGATCCTGATCATCGACGACCAGCTCGACGGGCTGCTGGAGAAGATGGCCAATCATGTGCCGACCACCACGATCGGCCAGATCGTCAGCAAGGATCTGTGACCCTTTCCGCGCCAACCCGCGCCAGCGTGGTCGCGGCGGCGCAGGACAGCATCGCGCGCGGATCGCGCAGCTTCGCGATGGCGAGCCAGATCTTCGATCCCGTCACGCGCGAGCGCGCATGGCTGCTCTATGCGTGGTGCCGCGCGTGCGACGACCTCGCCGACGGGCAGGTGCTGGGGCATGATGCGGCACCGGTCGCCGATCCCGCAATTCGGCTGGCGCATATCCGCGACCTGACCGGCAAGGCGCTGACCGGACAGTGGACGGGCGATCCGGCGTTCGACGCGCTCAGGATCGTGGCGGAGGAAACACACCTCCCCCACCGCTTCGCGCACGATCTGATCGAAGGGTTCGCGCTCGACGCGAAGGGCTGGTTCCCGCGAAGCGAAGCCGACCTGCTGCGCTACTGCTATCATGTCGCGGGCAGCGTCGGCTGCATGATGGCGGTGGTGATGGGAGTCGATCCCGATGACGAGGCGACGCTTGACCGTGCCTGCGATCTCGGCATCGCGTTCCAGCTCGCCAATATCGCGCGCGATATCGAGGCCGACGACCGCATCGGCCGCTGCTATCTGCCCGTCGACTGGCTGGTCGAGATGGACATTCCGCCGGGCCAGCACATGAAGCCGCCATTCCGGCCGCGGCTGGTGGTGAT
>DATIGZ010000393.1:0-10970 GCA_035481255.1 Sphingomonas sp.
GCGGATCGACGAACCGCAAAAGGCCTGCATCAAGACCAGGAGCAAGCTGCTGCCCGACATCAGCTGCCGGCTGGTGGGTAATGTGCGCCGCGGGCATATCCGGCTGACCGGGATTGCCATTGTATCGCTCGCGCCGCTGGCGCTGATGTCACTGGCAGCGTGCACCGATCAGGCGTCCAACCCTGCGCCGCCGCGCCTGACCGAGCCGCTGGTGCTCAAGGAGCAGGCTTCCACGATCCGCATCCCGGTGGCGATCCCGCTCAAGGAGCTTGAGGCGGCGATCAATGCCGAGGTGCCGCAGGTGCTGGAGCGGATCGACGAACCGCAAAAGGCCTGCATCAAGACCAGGAGCAAGCTGCTGCCCGACATCAGCTGCCGGCTGGTGGGTAATGTGCGCCGCGGGCATATCCGGCTGACCGGGTCGGGCAATGTCCTGCGTCTGACGATGCCTGTGAGCGCGGTCGTGCGCGCGGAGAATATCGGTAAGATCATCAAACGCGAGACCGCGACGGGCGCGATGAACGTCACCGCGCGGGTGACGCTGGGCCTCAGTCGCGACTGGCGCCCGCATGCGAAGGTCGTTGCGGACTATAACTGGACCAACAAGATCGGGATCGACTTCCTCGGCCGGCGCATCACCTTCGCCTCCAAGGTCGATCCCAAGCTGCGCCAGATCCTGTCGGGGCTTGAGCGCTCGCTGCCGCGCCATCTCGACAAGGTGCACGCGCGGTCGCAGGTCCAGCGCATCTGGGCGAAGGGCTTTACCTCGGTTCGGGTCAAGACCGAACCGCAGATCTGGGCGCGTTTCACGCCCGAACGGGTCGGCTTCTCGGGCTATTCGGTGCAGGGCGGCAATCTGGTCGTCGGGTTTGCCGGCCAGGCGAAGACCGAGACGGTGCTGGGCGAGCGTCCCGCCGATCCGCCGGTGACGCCGCTTCCCAATCTGATGGGCGATCTGCCCGGGCGCGGGATTAACGTCCATGTGCCGGTGCTGGTGCTCTACAATCTGCTCGAGCGCGCGGCGCTGGCAGAGTTGCAGATGCCCGAATTCCGTGCGGTGGAGCTGAAGGGCGGGCTCAAGGCGAGTGCCGATTATCATCGCGTCACCATCTACGGCACGCCGCGGAATCAGGTGGCGGTTGGTGTGGACATGACGCTCAGGACCGGGACGGTCACGACCAAGGGGACCGTCTGGTTCGTCGCAAAGCCGGTGGTCGATATCGAAAAGCGGGTCGTCGGTATCCGCGATCTCGCGGTGGCGGGGGACACCGACAGCAAGGCGTTCAACCTGCTGCTTCAGGTGGTCAACCAGACCAAGCTGCGCGACCGGATGATGGCGGCGATCCGCTATGATTTCACCAAGGACTATGACGACGGCCTCGCCAAGGCCGATGCGTGGCTGGAGGAGCAGCCGTTCGAGGGCTTTGTCTTCAAGGGCGATATGGGTGAGGCGCATATCCGCGATGTCCGCCTCGCGCCCGAAGGATTTCTGGTCGAAGCGGATGCGACCGCCACCGCCGCGATGACCCATAACCCGCGTCGCGCCGCCGTGCTGGTCGCCGAGCGGCGAGCCAAGCGCGCGGCGCGGGAGAAGGCCAAGGCACTGGAGGCGGCGAAGGCGGCGCGATAGGCTGTTCCTCCCTCGAGGAACGAAGCCATGTCCAGCATCCGCCCGATCGTCCAGCTCGACACGCATGAGGTGCTCAACCAGCCGCCGCCGTTCGAGGAGGTGAACCTGTTCGCCGGCGACCGCGCGCTCGCCGACGCCGTGGCGCGGGCGGGGGGCGGGCAGCATGGCGACCGGTTGTCGATACTCGGCGCGCGATGCGGCTCGGCGGAGGTGATCGAGTGGGGCGCGGAGGCCAATCGCAACGTCCCCGTGCTGGATACCTTCGACCGCTATGGCCAGCGTATCGACGAGGTCCGCTTCCATCCCGCCTATCACCAGCTGATGCGGCTTGGGCTGGAGAGCGGGCTGGCGTCGGCGGCGTGGGACGGGACGCCGGCGGGCCATGTCGCGCACGCCGCGATCCTGTTCCTGACGGGGCAGGCGGATTCGGGGACGAGCTGCCCGATGACGATGACTTATGCCGCGGTGCCTGCTCTGCGCGCCGAAGCCAAGGTCGCCGGGGAATGGGTGTCCCGGATTACTGCAGGCCGCTACGACCCCGCCTCTCGTCCGGCTCATGAAAAGGCCGGCGTGACGATCGGCATGGCGATGACCGAGAAGCAGGGCGGGTCGGACGTGCGCGCCAACACCACCCGCGCCGAACCGGTGGGGGAGGACGGCTGGTACAGTCTGACCGGCCACAAATGGTTTTGCTCCGCGCCGATGTGCGATGCCTTCCTGACGCTCGCTTATGCCGAGGGCGGACTGACCTGCTTCCTCGTGCCGCGCTGGCTGCCCGGCGGGTCGCGAAACGCGGGGTTCCGGGTGATGCGGCTGAAGGACAAGCTGGGCGATCGCTCCAACGCCTCCTCCGAGATCGAATATCACGGTGCGCTGGCGCAGCGGCTGGGCGACGAGGGGCGCGGCGTCGCGACGATCATCCGGATGGTTCAGCATACGCGGCTGGATTGTGTGATCGGGTCGGCCCAGCAGATGCGGGGCGCGCTGGCGCAGGCGTTGTGGCATACCGCGCATCGTTCCGCCTTCCAGCGGCGGCTGATCGACCAGCCGGCCATGGCGGCGGTGCTCGCCGATCTCGCGGTGGAAAGCGAGGCCGCCACCGCGCTCGGCCTTCGGCTCGCACAGGCGTTTGACGAGAACGATCCGGTCGCGCGGCTGCTCACACCGATCGCCAAATACTGGGTGTGCAAGCGCGCGCCGGGCCATGTCTATGAGGCGATGGAGTGCCATGGCGGCGCGGGATATATCGAGGCGGGGCCGATGCCGCGGCTGTTCCGCCAGTCGCCGCTCAATGCGATCTGGGAAGGGTCGGGCAACGTCATCGCGCTCGACCTGCTGCGCGCGATCGGCCGTGAGCCCGAGGGCGTGGAAGCGTTGCAGGGCTTCCTCACGGCGCAGCGCGGACGTGATGTCGCCTATGACGCGTGGATCGACGCGATCGACCTCAAATCGGCGCATGAGGGCAATGCGCGGCTGCTCGTCGAGCGGCTCGCCCTCGCCGCGCAGGCGGCGGTGCTGCTCAGCTGGGACAGCCCGGTGGCCGAGGCGTTCTGCCGGTTGCGGCTGACCCCACGCGGCAGCGCCTATGGTGCCTTCGATGCGACGGCCGACACGCGCGCCCTGATCGAGCGCGCGATGCCGATGGCCTGATCACTTCCCGTAGAGGATCCGCGTCACCGCGACGACCGTCACCGGGTGGTAGCCCGGCTTCGCCTTGTCGAAGATGCGTTGCGCGATCGGCATTCCCCAGTCGCCCTGCGCCTTGAGGCCGCGGTAGAGCGGCGTCACCAGCAGGTTGCGGCCGACGCGGGTGAGATACGCCTCCAGTGCCGGGACCACGGGATCGTAGCGGTTGGCGATGGCGAGATCGAACCAGGCCGACTGGATATAGGCGTTGGTCGATTTGGTCAGGCCCAGCGCGTCGTCCAGTTCCTTGAGGCGCGCGGCGCTCTGCTGGCGAGGGAGGTTGCCGAGCAGCCGCTGCCATTGCTGGGTCTGCCAGCCCTGAGTCCTGATCGCGGAGGCCGGGCCGCCCGCATTGAACGCGGCGAGCATCGCATCGACCTGTGCCAGCGTATCCGACTTCACATGGACGGCGTTGGAGGGGATGCCCGGTTCGAACACCCAGCGGTCGAGCTGGAGGCTGGCCTCAAGTGTCTTGTCGCCCTTGATGAGGTGCTTGCGCAGATCGGCGAGGAAGCCCGCGCTGGTCTGAGGCTGGAAGGCGTGACGGTCGAAATAGCCCTTGAGATACGCGTCCCATTTCGCCCGGCCGACCGCGTGTTCGATGGTGCGCAGGAAGGTGCTGCCCTTGAGGTAATCGAGCTGGCCGGCGCTGTCGCCGGGATCGCCGTGCAGCCGCGTGCTCTTGGCCGCATCGCCGCCGGCATTCTTCACGTCGCGGACCATGCCGGCATAGTCGAGGTCGGAATAGATCGCGGCGCGCTCCTTCCCGTAGAGCGCCTCCATGATCCGGGTCTCGAAATAGGTGGTGAAGCCCTCATTCAGCCAGCTGTCGGCCCAGGTGGCGTTGGTGACGAGGTTGCCCGACCAGCTATGTGCCAGCTCGTGCGCGACGACATCGGTGTTCGAGCGGTCGCCGGTGAGCAGGGTGGGGGTGAGGAAGGTGAGGTTGGGGTTCTCCATACCGCCATAGGGGAAGGACGGCGGCAGGACGAGCATGTCGTAGCGGCCCCAGCGATAGGGGCCGTACAGCGCCTGCGCGGCGTCGATCATCTTCTCGACATCGCCGAACTCGGCGACGGCGGCGTCGAGCATGCCCGGCTCCGACCACACGCCCGAGCGCGGGCCGATCGCCTTGAACTTGAGGTCGCCGACCGCGATCGCGATGAGATAGGGCGGGACCGGGTTGTCCATCACGAAACGGAAGGCGCGCTTGCCGCCGGCCACCGGCGTGCCCGCGGGCGTTTCGGCGCGGGCGCTCATCGCCGCGACCAGCCCCTCGGGCACGCGCACCGTCGCACGCCAGGTCTGGCGGATGCCCGGGCTGTCCTGGGTCGGGATCCAGCTGCGATTGTTGATCGCCTGTCCCTGGCTGAACAGGAAGGGTTTGGCCTTGCCCAAAGTCTGCTCTGGGGTAAGCCATTGCAGCGCGCTGGCATTGGGACCGGAGCGATAGTCGATGCGGATCTTCTTCGCGCCATTGAGCTGGACGATCAGCGCGCTGCCGTTCGGACCCATCGCATAGGCGAGCTTGCCGCCCTTTTCGTCGGTGATCGACGCGATGTTGAGGCCGACCGCATCGAGCACGATCTCCTTCGCGCCCTTTGCCGCCAGCACGCCGAGGGTTGCGGAGCCGCCAATCGTCTTGCCGTCGAAATCGACGTCGAGATCGAGATCGACATGCGTCACCCGCGCCTCGGCCGGGCGGGCATTGGTCAGGACATCCTTCGCTTCCGGCGTGGTCAGGATCGGCGCGACCTTCTGCGCGCCGGCGAGGACTGGGGCGGGGGAGGCGGCGGTGGCGAGCAGCAGCGCTGCGAGGGCAAGGTTACGCATGGCCCGCGTTGCTAAGGCGAGACGGTATCGACCGCAACCATGCAGGGTGGTGCGGGTGCGATCACGGCGATAGGTTCCGCCCCATGCAGCACGTCATCCAGAGCGCCGCCCAGCAATCCATCCAGCCGGTGGGCGAGCAGCTTCGCCACTGGCGCGCGCGCCGGCGACTGAGCCAGCTCGATCTTGCGATGGAAGCGGGCATCTCGCAGCGGCATCTGAGCTTTGTCGAGAGCGGGCGTTCGCGTCCGGGGCGCGACATGGTGCTGCTGCTCGCCGAAAGCCTCGAGCTGCCGTTGCGCGAACGCAACCGGCTGTTGCTCGGCGCGGGGCACGCGCCGCACTTCGCCGAACATGCGCTGGAGGACGACGCGCTCGCCGATGTACGCGCGGCGATGATGCTGATCCTCAAGGGGCATGAGCCGTTTCCGGCGTTGGTGGTGGATCGCGCATGGAACCTCGTCGCGCATAACGACGCCGTGGCGCCACTGCTCACCGGGGTCGCGCCGTGGCTGCTGGCGCGGCCGAGCAACGTGCTCAAGCTCAGCCTGCATCACGAAGGGCTGGGGCCGCGCATCGCCAATTACGGCGAATGGCGCGCGCACATCCTGTCGCGGCTGCGGCATGAAGCGAAGGCCACGGGAGACGCCGGTATCGAGGCGCTGCTCGCCGAGCTGGAGGCGATGCCCTCGCTCGAGCCGCGCCGCCAGCCGCCGGTGGTGAGCGCCAGCCCCGTCGTGCCGCTCAGGCTGCGGACCGATGCCGGGGAGTTGTCGTTCCTCTCGACCACCACCGTGTTCGGCACGCCGCAGGACGTAACGCTGTCGGAACTGGCGATCGAGGCCTTCTATCCCGCCGACGCCGCGACCCGCGCCGCTCTGGGCCGCTGACAACTTCCACGCCGCTCATGCGTTCTTCTCCGCGAAGGAGAATTGCGATGAACGATACGATCGACAGCCCGCATCCGATGATCGCGTCGGACCGGGTGGAGGGAACCGCGGTGTACAACCGCAATGGCGACCGGCTGGGCACGGTCGAGCGCTTCATGGTCGACAAGGTGTCCGGGCAGGCGGAATATGCGGTGCTGGCGTTCGGTGGCCTGTTCGGGATCGGTCACCGCCACTTTCCGTTGCCGTGGAAGGCATTGACCTATGAGCCGGAAAAGGGCGGCTATGTCGTCGATGTGACCAAGGAGCAGATCGACGGCGCGCCGAGCTACGACGCCGAGGGTGAGGAACCGAAATACGACCGCGACTACAAGGAGCAGGTCTATACCTATTACGGCTTCCCCTACATCTGATCCCGGGGCGGCAAGCGCCAGCGGCCGGTCTCCATCCAGCGCAGCAGCGGCTTGAGCGGCAGGATCCAGACGATGCCGGTGAAGACGTAGAAGACCAGCTGGACGAGTACCGGCCAGTGGCCGACGGTGGCGGAGAGGCTGGCGACCCCGACGCACCAGATGAGGATCAGCGCGATGATCGCGAAGGCGCCGACGGGTTTGCGCCAGGAGGGATTGTAGGGCGTCATGCCGCCACCTCGCCGAAAGCCGCCGCTTCGGTGACGATGCCGTGGAGCGGCACGTCCCAGGGATCGGTCGCGAGCGCTTCGACTTGTTGCACCGACCATGCGACCCCGACGCGCCACGCGCCGGGCAGCCGTTCGAACGCACGGTCATAATGGCCCGCGCCTTGCCCGAGCCTGTTGAGCATGGAGTCGAAGGCGAGCAGCGGGGTCAGCACGATTTCCGGATCCATTTCGGGCGCATCGGCGGAGGGCTGGCGCAGCCCGAGCGGGCCGTCGATGAGGGGCTGCTCCGGCGTCCATTCGAAGAAGCGAACCGGCGATTCGCGACTGGTGACGTGCGGGAGCACGATCGTGCAGCCGCGTTCGCGCGCGGCGAACGCGATCGCGGTCGGATCGGCCTCGCTTCCGACGGGGACATAGCTGGAGACGATGGCGCCCGGCGCGAAGCGGGCGAGCAGGGCGGGCGGCGGCTCGATGACGCCGCCGATGGTCATGGCGAACTCGTCGCGCAGCGCGCGCATCCGGGCGCGAAGGGTCTTTTTATCGTCAGCCATGGTCCGCTTCGCAATTTGCGAAGCGGTTGCGGTGCCAGCCCGCTCCCCCGCCCGGCCACCCAGCGGCAGCATCATATGGGTGGCCGGGCGGGGGAGCGGGCTGGCACCGCTTCAGCATCGCTGACAAAAACTCGTGTGGCGGGACCACCGTGGGCCGTTTGCTGTGATATCCACTGACGCCCAAAACGTCAGGTGGGGACCATGTGCGTCAGGCCTGGACCTGGGCAGGGACAGCCCCCGTGGATGATGAATAGCCTCAGGGATGATCGTAAGCTCGTACCGGGCAGAACCCGCCACGGAAGGATTTAGGGATTTTCGGCGCGATCCTCAAGGGCCGCGGCGACCGATTCGAGCCGGTCGGCAAGATTGTCGAGCAGCACGGGAGAGACACCGCCGGGCGGATTGCGCTCCGCTTCGTCGAGCAAGTCGGCGAGGATCAGCGCGATGAACAGCAGCGTCCGCTCGCTCGAAAGCCCGCCCGATGCGTGCAGCGCGGTCTGCGCATGCTTGTTGAGGATCCCCTCAAGCCGTTCGAGATGAATTTCCTCGCCGTCGCGGCAGGCGATGGTGTGGCTGCGGCCGGCGACGGTGAGTGTGACCTGACCCATTATTCGGCCGCCTGCTTTTCGATCAGCGCGTCGAGCGCCTCGATCGCGTCCTCGACTCGCTCACGCAGCGTGGCGTGACGGCGCTGGAGCGCGTCCGCGTCGAACGCGCGTTTCGCCGCCGCTGCCTCGATCCGCACGAGCGCGCGCTCGATCCTCCCGAGCGCAGGGGATACCGCCTCCACCATGATTGGCGTGGATAGGCAGGCTTTACGCGCCTCGCAACCCCTCGCTGTTGACCTCCGCGCCCGCTCGCCCCATTGGCACGCCACATTCGATTCGCCGGGTCAGGCGGGATGCGGGCCCGGCATCAGGGGACTCGCCGTGACCGTTTCGTTCAGTGATCGCGCTAACGCCATCCGCGCGCTCGCGATGGATGCCATCGAGGCAGCCAATTCCGGCCATCCGGGCATGCCGATGGGCATGGCGGACGTCGCCACCGTGCTGTTCAGCGATTATCTGAAGTACGATCCGACCGATCCGAAATGGGCCGATCGCGACCGCTTCGTGCTGTCGGCGGGCCATGGTTCGATGCTGGCCTATGCGCTGCTCAACCTAACCGGTTATGCCCGTCCGACCATCGAGGATATCGCCGCCTTCCGCCAGGTCGGCAGCCCGTGCGCCGGCCACCCCGAGAATTTCGAGCTTCCGGGTGTCGAGTGCACCACCGGTCCGCTGGGTCAGGGCCTCGCCATGGCGGTCGGCATGGCGATCGCGGAGCGGCACCTGAATGCCGGCTTCGGCGACGATCTGGTCGATCACCGCACCTGGGTGGTCGCGGGCGACGGCTGCCTGATGGAAGGCATCAACCATGAGGCGATCGGCCTTGCCGGGCATCTGAAACTCGGCCGCCTGATCGTGCTGTGGGACGACAACAACATCACCATCGACGGCGCGGTCGACCTTTCGTCGAGCGAGGACATTCCCGCCCGCTATGCCGCGACCGGCTGGCATGTCGTGGCGTGTGACGGGCATGACCCGGCGAGCATTGCCAAGGCGTTCGACGCGGCGCTGGCCGACGACCGCCCGTCGCTGGTGCGCTGCAAGACGATCATCGGCAAGGGCGCACCCAACAAACAGGGCACTTCGGCCACGCACGGCGCGGCGTTGGGCGCCGACGAAGTCGCCGCGGCGCGTGTCGAGCTGGGCTGGAGCCACGCGCCGTTCGTGGTGCCCGACGACATCCGCGCCGCCTGGCTCGACGCTGGTAAGCGGGGCGCCGAGCCTCACTCCGTGTGGAAGGGGCGGCTTGCAAATCATTCGGATCGTGCGGAATTCGAACGCCGCATGGCGGGCGATCTGCCCAACGGTTTCGCGCTCGACGCCTATATCGAGGGCCTGCTTGCCGATCCCAAGAAGGTCGCGACCCGCACCGCCAGCCAGATGGCGCTCGACGTCATCAACGCCGCGCTGCCCGAGACGATCGGCGGATCGGCGGACCTCACCCCGTCGAACAACACGCTGACCAAGGGGCTTCAGGACTTCACCGCCCAGAACCGCGCGGGCCGCTATGTCCGCTACGGTATCCGTGAGTTCGGCATGGCCGCGGCGATGAACGGCATGGCGCTGCACGGCGGCGTGCTGCCCTATGGCGGCACCTTCCTCGTCTTCTCTGACTATGCGCGCCCGGCGATCCGCCTGTCGGCGCTCCAGAACGCCCGCGTCGTCTATGTCATGACGCACGATTCGATCGGCCTTGGCGAAGACGGCCCGACCCACCAGCCGGTCGAGCATGTCATGTCGCTGCGTCTGATTCCGAACCTTGAGGTCTGGCGTCCGTGCGACACGGTCGAGACCGCTGAGGCCTGGGGCGCATCGGTCGCGCGCAAGGACGGGCCGTCGCTGCTCGCCCTGTCGCGCCAGAATTTGCCGCAGCTCAGCAGCGGCGGCGCGGCGAAGGGCGGCTACCGACTTCAGGCCGCCGAAGCGACACGCAAGGTCGTGCTGATCGCCACCGGTTCGGAAGTCGAGATCGCGGTCGCGGTTCGTGCCGAACTGGAAGCGCAAGGCATCGGCGCCGACGTCGTCTCGCTGCCCTGCTGGTCGCGCTTCGACGCGCAGGATGTGGCCTATCACGACGACGTCCTGCCGCGCGACGTGCTGCGCGTCTCGATCGAGGCGGGCACGACGATCGGGTGGGAGCGCTACACCGGGATCCACGGGCTGCGCTTCGGCCTCGACCGCTTCGGCGCGTCGGGCCCCGGACCCAAGCTCTACGAACATTTCGGGCTGACCGCCGCGGCGATCACCCCGCAGATCGTCGAACGACTCAAGTCGTCCGACTCCCACCGCACGATTTAAGGCCCAGGAGGATTTTGATGACGAAAGTTGCGATCAACGGTTTCGGACGCATCGGCCGGCTGGTGGCGCGGGCCATCCTCGAACGCCCCGAAAGCGGCCTTGAGCTGGTGACGATCAACGATCTGGCCGACGCCAAGTCGAACGCCTGGCTGTTCAGCCGCGACAGCGTGCACGGCCGCTATCCCGGCACGGTCGAGGCGGACGGTGACGACATCGTCGTCGACGGCAAGCGCATCAAGGTGACCAAGGAGCGCGATCCCGCCAACCTGCCCCATGGCGAGCAGGGCATCGACCTGGTGCTGGAATGCACTGGCTTCTTCACCGATCGCACGAGCGCGCAGAAGCATATCGACGCGGGCGCGAAGAAGGTGCTGATCTCGGCGCCGGGCAAGAATGTCGACCTGACCGTCGTCTATGGCGTCAACCACGACAAGCTTGAGGCGGGCCACACGATCGTCTCGAACGCGTCCTGCACGACCAACTGCCTCGCGCCGGTGGCCAAGGTGCTGAACGACACGATCGGCATCGAGCGCGGCCTGATGACCACGATCCACGCCTATACCAACGACCAGAAGATCCTCGACCAGATCCACCCGGACCTGCGTCGTGCGCGTGCCGCGGCGATGAGCATGATCCCGACCACCACGGGTGCCGCGCGCGCCGTTGGCGAGGTGCTGCCGGAGCTGAAGGGCAAGCTCGACGGTTCGTCGGTGCGCGTGCCGGTTCCCGATGGCTCGCTGATCGACCTGACCTTCACCCCGAAGCGCGACACGAGCATCGAGGAAGTAAACTCGATCCTCAAGGCGGCGTCGGAAAGCGGCCCACTCAAGGGCGTGCTCG
>DATIGZ010000394.1:0-3226 GCA_035481255.1 Sphingomonas sp.
GGCCAGCCTCGCCGCGCTGATCGCGCTGGGGCCGCTGGTGACGATCGTGGGTGCGGGGCTGCTCGAGCGGAACGCGCGGGCCGAGACGGCACGGCTGGGCGCGCAGGCGGCGCCGCGGCTGAAGGCGGAAGCACAGGCGCGGGATGCGCGCACGGCGCTGCGCGGCGCGGTTCGCGATGCGGGCGTGGCGGTCTGGCTCGACCGGCTGGCGGCGGCGATCCCGGCGGACGCGCGGGTCGCACGCATGGCCAGGGCCGCGGACGGCGCAATCGAGATCGAGATCACCGCGTCCGACCCGGATCTGTTGCGTACGGCACTGCGGCGCGATCCGGCGCTGACGGGGTTTCGCGAGACCGGTCAGCGGCGCGCCGGCGCGATGATCGCGGTGACGTTGCGGAGGAGCGCGTGAACCGGGCGACGCTGATCGCCGGGGTCGGCGGCGGGCTGGCGGCGGTGGCGCTGCTGGCGCCCGCGACCGGGACGGCGCTCGGCAAGCTGGCGCGGGCGCGGGGTGCGGTGGTGGAAGCGCGCACCGCGGCGCGCGCGCCTGTGGCCGCGCCGGTGCCGCTGACGGCGCCCGGGATGCGCGCGCCGGGCGGGAATGAGGTTGCGGCTGCCGGGGTGCTGGTGGCGCGCGTGCGGAAGCTGGCCGCGGAAGGCGGCGTGCTGGTCGAGCAGGCGGCGCGCGTTCCGGGTAGCGCGGGGCTTACGAAGCTGAAGCTGCGGCTGTCGGGGCCGGACAAGGCGGTTGTGGCGCTGACCTACCGGATCGAGCGCGAGGCGCCGCTGCTGCGTTTCGCCGCGTGGCGCGCGAGCGCGCTGCCGGGCGGCGGCCTCAGGGTCGAGGGTGAGGCGGTGGCGGCATGGCGCTGACGCGGGAAGCGAAAATCGCGCTGGGCGCGACGGCGGCATTCGCGGTGGCGATGCCACTGGCCCTGTTGTGGCCCGGTGCGGAGGGCTCGGCGCCGCCGGCCTCTGTAGCGGAGCGTGTGGTGATTCCGCCGCCGGTGCCGGACATCGCCGCCGTTTACGAACGCCCCCTGTTCGCGGTGGCCGAGGGGAGCGAGGCGGCACCCGCCGACGCACCGGCGCTGGTGGGCATCGCCGGGCGGCTCAACAGGGACGCTGTGGCGATGGTACGGCTCGCCGACGGCAGTTCGCGCAGCCTCGGCGTCGGCGAGAGCGTCGATGGCTGGCGGCTGGAGAGTCTGGCGATCGACGCGGCGTTCTTCACCCGCGGACGCGAGCGGGTGCGGGTGGCGATGGCGACGCCCGAAACCGCGCCCGACGCGGCTCCGGACGCGCCGGTCGATCAGTAGATCCCGTCGATCTCCAGCGTCAGGCGCGGGCGCAGCGGCTTGAGCAGCAGGTTGCTGGGCGTGTTGAGGTCCAGCTCCTCGCTGCGCAGGCGAGCGTATTTGGCCTTGGCGATCGCGGCGGCGTCGTCGCCGTTGCGCAGGATCGTCGGCTTGAGGAAGATGAACAGCGTGCGCTTCTGGCGGCTCTCGCGGCGGCTCTTGAACAGCTCGCCGATGATCGGAATGTCGCCGAGGATCGGCACCTGGCTCTTCACCTGACCATAGTCGTCCGAGGTGAGGCCGCCGAGCACGATCGTCTGGCCATTGTCGGCGAGCACGGTGGTGTTGATCGCGCGGCGGTTGGTGATGAGGTCGGTCGCCTGGCTGAGCTGGGTCGCGGCGATCGATGAGGCTTCCTGCACCACTTCCAGCCGGATCGTGTCGCCGGCGTTGATCCGCGGGAGCACCTTCAGCGTGATGCCGACGTCCTTGCGCTCGATCGAGGTGTAGGGACGCACGTCGCTCGACGAATCGGTGAGGATCGAGCCGGTGATGAACGGCACTTCCTGCGCGACGACGAACTCGCCGATCTTGTTGTCGAGCGTGGTGATCTGGGGCGTGGAGAGCAGGTTCGACTTGGTCGAGGTGCCGAGCGCCTGAACGAGGATCGAGAAATTGTCGCCGATCGCGAGATTTGCGGTGAGACCCGGCCCGAGCGCGGCGGCCATCGGCACGTCGAGCGCATCGAGGATCGCGCCGAGCGAGGGACCGGCGGTGCCGAACGAAGTGGCCGCGCCCTCGATCTGGGTGAGCGCGGCGCCGCTGGTGCCGAGCTGAACCGCGAGCGCTTCGGCTTCCTCACCGGTGATTTCGGCGATGGCGGCTTCGATCAGCACCTGCGGGCGGCGCACGTCGAGATCGGTGATCAGCGGTTCGATCGCGGCGATCGCGCTGGGCGTGCCGCGCACGACCACGGCGTTGATATCGGGCGAGGGCTGGACGGTGAGGTCCGGCGTCGAAAAGCCCTGCGGCGTCTCGGCCGACTGCTGGCCGAGCTGGGATTGCTGCGCCTGCAACGCGGCCGTCGCGGCCGCGGTGGCGGTTTCCGTGGCGTTGGTTCCGCCCGAGCGGACGAGGCCGCCAAGCACGTTGCTCGGGCTGCGGTAGTTGCCGCGCTTGTCGGAAAGGCTGCGCGCGACGGCGTTGTTGGTGGTCGCTTCCTGACCCAGCACGCCGCGCAGCACTTCGGTCACGGCCTCGGCGTCGGCATAGCTCAGGCGGAAGACGCGGGTGATCGGCGTGGCGCCGCCCGGCGTGTCGAGCGAGGCGAGCATGCGGCGCGCGTCGGCGACGGCGGTGGGCGTGCCGCGCACGATGACGGTATTGCTGCGCGCGTCGGCGGCGACACGCGCGCCGCCCGAAGCGGGATCTCCGAGCACGGCCTGCAATGCCTGAGCGACGTCGGGCGCGCTGCCGTTGCGCAGCGCGATGGTGGCGAAGGTGAGGCCCGATCCGTTGCCGTCGAGCGCGCGCAGGATCCCTTCGATGCGGCGGACATTGTCGGCATAGTCGGTGACGACCACGGCGTTGGGCTGAGCGAGCGGTTCGACACTGCCGAAGCTCGCCACCAGCGGCCGGGCGACCCGCGCCGCTTCCGCGGACGGGACGTTCGACAGACGGATCATACGGGTGATGAGCTCCTGCCCCGACGCGCCGCGCGAGGGGACGCCGCCGTCGCGCACGGCGTTGCCCTGAGGCACGACGCGCCACGCCCGGCCTGATCGGACCGCCGCGAAACCATTGGCGCGCAGCACCGAGAGGAACAGCTCCCACACCCCGTTCGGCGAGAGCGGCTGGGCGGAGGTGACGGTGACGGTGCCCTTGACCGCCGGGTCGAGGATCAGCGTGCGGCCGGTGAGGCGCGAGAT
>DATIGZ010000395.1:0-2986 GCA_035481255.1 Sphingomonas sp.
AAATGCTGGCCGGTCGCCGACGCGCTGGCCGCCGCCGGAGTGCCCTTCATCGTCGCGACGGGTGGCGGAGACGACATGATCGCCGACGGCCACCGGCACCGTCCGGTGCTCGCCAAGCCCTTCACCATGGACGCGATCGAACAGTCGCTCGCCAGCCTCTAGGCGATTCGGCCGGGCATTTCGGCTGCGTCGGCCGCGATCGAAGCCGCCGGCGCGACCGCTTCCCACGGAAACACGAACCAGTCCTTGGTCACGGTGCGGTCGATCGCCCGCGCCGCATATTCGACGCGCTGGCTCGAAGTCGCATTGTCCAGCAACGTCGCGAAGCGGATCGCACCGACGATTCCACCGGCCGCGGCGAGCTTGGCGCGCAGCTTGGCGATGGTCGCGCCACTGTCGTTGATGTCGTCGAGGAACAGCAGCCGCTCGCCCGCGCGGGTGCGTCCCGCCAGCCGCTCGAGCGGAGCGTCGGCGAAGTCGTGGACTTGCGAGCTGTGATCGACGGAGAGCATCGGCATGCCCGTCGCGTGGCTGAGATAGACGGCGGGGGCGAGGCCGCCGCGGCCGATGCCAATGATGAAATCGGGCGTCCATTCGCGATCGGCGTGGATCGCCGCGGCGATGGCGAGCACGTCGGCGACGAACTGCTCGTGCGAGATCGGGGTAAAGACCGGCATCAGCTGGCCGCCACGAACCCGTCGAGCCGGGCGAGGTGCGCTGCCTTGGCCTCGTCATCGAGGAACGAGCCGGTAAAGCTGTTGCGCGCGAGCGTGACCAGCTCGGCCTTGCCCAGCCCGCGCGCCGTGGCGACCGCTCGGTAATTGTCCGCGACATAACCGCCGAAATAGGCGGGATCGTCGGAGTTGATCGTCGCGCGAAGTCCCTCGCCCAGCATCCGGTCGATCGGATGGTTCGCCATGTCGTTCACCACGCACAGCTTGTGGTTGGACAGCGGGCAGACGGTGAGCGTCATGCCCTCGTCGGCGAGGCGCGCGACCAGCGCGGGATCCTCAAGGCTGCGATTGCCATGGTCGAGCCGGTCGATCTTCAGCAGATCGAGCGCCTGCCAGACATAGTCGGGCGGACCTTCCTCACCGGCATGCGCCACGCGCTTGAGGCCGAGCTCGCCCGCTGCGGCGAAGACGCGCGCGAACTTCTCCGGCGGGTGGCCGACTTCCGATGAATCGAGGCCGACGCCCTCGATCCGGCCGAGCCAGGGATCGGCCGCCTTGAGCGTGGCGAAGGCGGCGTCCTCGTCGAGGTGGCGCAGGAAGCACAGGATCAGCTTCGAGCTGAGGCCATGGCGCCCCTCCGCATCGCGCATCGCGGCGAGCAGCCCGTCCGCGACGACCTGAAACGGAATACCGCGATCGGTGTGAGTCTGGGGATCGAAGAAGATCTCGGCATGCACCACCCCATCCGCCGCCGCGCGGGCGAAATAGGCGTCGGCAAGGTCGTAGAAATCCTGCTCCGTCCGCAGCACGTCCGCCCCGGCATAATAGATGTCGAGAAAGTCCTGAAGCCGGCTGAAGCTGTACGCCGCTCGCACCGCCTCGACGCTGTCGAACGGGATCGCCACCTTGTTCCGCCTGGCCAGCGCGAACATCAGCTCGGGCTCGAGGCTTCCCTCGATATGCAGGTGCAGCTCGGCCTTGGGCAGGGCGGCGATGAAGGCGGAGAGATCGTTACTCATGGCCACGCAGGATCGCGCGAACGGGCGGGCAGGGCAAGCCTCGCGTCAGGCGTAGCTCACCCAGCCGCGCCAGGTGAAGGCGGCGTAAAAGGGCGTCACGTCGCCGAACCCCGCCGCCCGCAGCACCGCCTCATCCTGCTCGGGCGAGAGCATGTTGACCGCGGTGCTGACCGCATCGCGCGCGCCATGGGCCTGTTCGGGGACCGCCCCGGAAGCGATGGCGAAGGCGGCGTAGCGATCGAGCCACTGGCTGCGCGTCTTGTCCTGCGGATAACTGCCATGCGCGGCGACGAAGGGCGCGCCGGGCTTCAACCGTTCGCGGATCGCCGCCGCGGTGCGGGTCCGCTCCTCGCTGGCGAGGAAATGCAGGGTAAGCAGGCATACCGCGCCGTCGAAGGGGCCGGGCGGGGCATCGTCGATATAGCCCTCGATCAGGTCGGCGCGGTGCGCATCGGGGCCGAGCGCGCGCGCGGCGAGGTCGAGCATCGCGCCCGCCGGATCGACCCCGGTGAAGCGCCAGCCCGGATAGGCGGCGGCCAGCGCCTTGAGCTCGAGTCCGCCACCCGCGCCGAGCAACAGGATGTGCGCGTTCTCCGGAACATGCTCGGCGAGCAGGATTCCGGTCATGCGGTGGAGGTCGGCGAAGCCGGGCACATAGCGCGGAGGGTTCTCGGCATAGTTGGCGACCGCCTCCGGATCGGCAAACTTATCGAGGAATTGCCGGGCGCCGTCAGCGGCCATGGGGAGGCTCCTTCTCGCAGGATGTGGTGCGCGCGGCGAAGCGGACGCGGAAATCCGCGTCGAGATCGGCGAGCGTGATGTGGTTGAGCCGGTCCAGCAGCAGCGCTTCGGCGGCATCGAACGTCTCGTCCAGCGCGGCGTTGACCGCCTGTTCGACCAGACATTGCGGTGCCTGCGACCGGTTGCCGATGGCGAGCAGGGCGGGGCGGCCGAGCGCTTCATAGACGTCGTGCAACGTCAGTTCGTCGAGACGGCGGGTAAGCGTCCAGCCGCCGCCATGCCCCTTTTCCGAACGGACATGCCCGCGTTCGCGCAGCCCGGCGAGGGTGCGGCGGATCACCGCGGGGTTGGTGTCCATCGCTTTGGCCAGCGTCTCGGACGGGACCGGCCCCTTGCTCTCGGCAAGGTGCAGCAGAAGGTGAAGAACTCCGGAAAGGCGACTGTCGCGAATCATGAAACTTTAAATGTTACATGAAATGCGCGCCGTCAACCGCCGCTAGACCTGATCGCGGCGAAAGCAGGTGGCGGCGTGGTCATTGACCATCCCCACCG
>DATIGZ010000396.1:0-2524 GCA_035481255.1 Sphingomonas sp.
GTCGATGATGTCGAACGCCGGCTTCGCGCCGCGCCAGTTCTCGGGCTGGAACGGGATCTGCCAGCCGTTCGGACCGCGCACGAAGGTCACGGTGTTGTAGAAGTGATTGAGAATCTCTTCGCTGTTCAGGCCCAGGGCATAGAGCAGCGAGGTCACCGGCAGCTTGCGCTTGCGGTCGATGCGGACGTTGACGATGTCCTTGGCGTCGAACTCGAAGTCGAGCCACGAGCCGCGATACGGGATCACGCGCGCCGCGAACAGATACTTGCCCGAAGCATGGGTCTTGCCGCGGTCATGGTCGAACAGCACGCCCGGCGAACGGTGCATCTGGCTGACGATGACGCGCTCGGTGCCGTTGATGAAGAAGGTGCCGTTCTCGGTCATGAGCGGCATGTCGCCCATGTAGACGTCCTGCTCCTTGATATCGAGCACCGACCGGGCTTCCGTATCGGGATCGACCTCGAACACGATCAGGCGAAGGGTAACGCGCATCGGAGCGGCGTAGGTGATGCCGCGCTGACGGCATTCCTCGACGTCGAACTTGGGCTGCTCGAGCTCATAGGTGACGAAGTCGAGCTCGGCGGTGCCGGCGAAGTCGCGGATCGGGAACACCGAGCGCAGGGTCTTTTCGAGACCCGACACATAGCCGATCGAAGGATCGCTGCGGAGGAACTGTTCGTAGGATTCGCGCTGAACCTCGATCAGGTTCGGCATCTGGACCACTTCGTGGATGTCGCCGAACACCTTGCGGATGCGGCGCTTTGCGGTGCCGCCTTCGATCGCCTTGGTTGCCATGGGTGTTTTTTGCCTCGTCAGCCTGAAAATCGTCCCGGTATCCGCCGGGGCAGGCACGCGAACAGACGCCAAAAGGGCCGAGCAACTTCTCCTTCTAAAAAGAAGAAAAGCTCAGCCTCTCAAGCGTCTATGATATCCGGCGGCCAATTCGTTCGACACGCTGCGCGACGGCGCGTCATTTCCCGACCGATCGGATTGAACGTGATATAGGAAAGGGGGGCGGCCCTGTCAAACGCCTGCCCCCTCTTCCATGCGCGTGGACCGTCAGCAGGGGCCGGGCCGGGCCAGCACGGCATTGGCCGTTTCCGGCGGGCACGCGCTGAGGATCGTCGCACGTAAACGCGCCACTTCGGTATCCCATGCCTGCCGAACCCGGATCTTCGCGAGCAGATCGTCGTCCGCGGCGGTCAATGACGCGGTTAGTCCGACCAGAACCAACAATGCCGCCGCAGCCGCCACCGTTAGTCCGATCGCAACGCCCGTCAGCACGATCCCAGCCGGAATGCCGAAGACGGTGGCCGTCGCCGCGGCAGCCGCGGCGAAGGTCGCGATGGCAGCGATGACGAGCGCTACATGCACCGCCGTCGCGGCGATCACCTGCGCGCGAAGGTCGCCTGCGAGCAGGTGAGCCGCGTCCTGATCCCGCTTGGCATTGCAGGCCATCTGCCGGGCGGCATCCCATTGCTTGCTGGCATCCTCGCAGCCATCGGGTTTGGAGCCGTCGGGGTTGTCCTGTGTAGGCGGAAGCCGCGTTCTGCCGAACTCGCGGCCAAGAATTGCAGCGCCAACGACCGCCAAAAGGCCCGCCGCGATAAAGATTACGATCATAGCATCTCCTGTTGCTCGCCCGACCGGCGCCCCCCGGATGTGCTTGCTTAGCCAGCGCCGGGATGGCATTTCTTCCCCCGGCAGGGGGAAGGATTGGCCGCAAGCGCCGCGCCGCCCTCACGTATCGATCGATCTCGATGCCGAATTGGTGAGGAGGCTTCCGGTGCGTCATCACGCCGCGCTTGCCCATCTGTCGCAACTGGCGCGGCTTGGCCTGCCCAGCCGCACCGTCATTCCCGAAATGCTGAAGGCGCTGGCGGAGTTGGTGCCCAGCCACTTCTGCATGTTCGTATGGGTCGATAAGCTGGGCAGGCCCGTCGATTTCCACTTGCCGTGGGTCATCCCAGCCGCGCTGGAAGTGAACGCCGCGTTGCTGGCCTGCGATGATATGGAGGTTCCAAGCTTCACCAGTCTGGTGCGCCGCGGAGGCCCGGCGGGCGTGGCGGCCCAGACCACGCGGATGCCGGAATTCCGCAACTCGCTATTCTATAACGAATGTTGCCGGCCTTATGGGATCGGGCACGGTTTCGACGTCTTCGTTCACGAAGGGCAGGAGGTACGCGGGGTCGTGCCCGCTACGCGCGAGCCGGGCGGATGCGATTATTCCCGCCGGGAGATTTCCACGCTGTTCGCCGCCGTGCCTGCGTTCGCCCATGCACTTGCTGCGGATCGTCTCGCTCCGCCGGCGGACTATGCCGACAGCGACGATCGTGCCGTTCTGACGCTGGATGCCGACGGGCATATGATCGAGGCGAGCAAGGGCTATGAAGCGATGCTTCGCGCGCTGCTGGGCGTGCAGTTCGATCGCAAATTCCGGCGCGAGGCACTGGAGGAATCGACGCCTGGCTTCTTCGCGCCGCTGATCCGTCGCGCCGTGCGGCAGCCGGCGGTCGCGCACACC
>DATIGZ010000397.1:0-4151 GCA_035481255.1 Sphingomonas sp.
GAATCGCCGGCGCCGCACCGTGATAGCGTCCACGCCAGTCCTTCAGCCACGGCGCGATGGCGTCCGCCTCGGTCAGCGCGGCCCTTGGACCGAACCGCGCCGTCACCGCATCGATCAGGTCCTGCTGCGCCGGTGTCATGCCGCCGCCGCTACCATCCGGCGCGCACTGTCGCAATTCATGCACTGTTCAAGCGCGCACGCTATGGGGCATGGTGAAATGGTGAATTTGCTGCTTGCCGCCACAACCGCGCTGCTGTTGCCCTCAGCCCCTCCGGGAGACGGGCGCAAGGCAGCACCCGCCGCACCCGGCGCGTCGCGTGTCGCACAGGTTCGGATTCAGCAGCATTTCGTGATTCGCGTGCCGCGCCCGGACACCGTCCGTCGCGTCTCCGCACCCGCCGCGCCGCTTCCGCCGATCGCCTGGGTCGAGAAGGATTCGGACAAATGCGTCAAGATCCAGAATCTCGCCGGCGCGACCATTACCCGCCCCGACAGCGTCGATCTGTTCCTGTCGGGCGGCAAGCGCGTGCGCGCGCGGCTGGGCAATGAATGCCCGGCGCTGGATTTCTATACGGGCTTTTACGTCAAGCCCACCAAGGACGGGATGGTTTGCGCCAAGCGCGATGTATTCCGTTCGCGTTCGGGCGGCGAATGCCGGATCAAGGCGTTCCGCACTCTGGTTCCGCAGCGCTGAACAGGCGCAACGACGTCTTTACCTTGACTTTGCGGCGCATTTCACCGATGCGCCCCGCTGTTTAATGCGGGCCCTTGCCCCTTCTTTCCGGACATCTGGATGAGCTTCGCCGATCTCGGCCTCTCTGACGAATTGCTTAAGGCCGTCACAGAGGCCGGCTATACCGACCCCACCCCGATCCAGCGCCAGGCGATCCCCTCGGTGCTGATGATGCGCGACCTGATCGGCATCGCCCAGACGGGCACGGGCAAGACGGCGTCGTTCGTCCTTCCGATGATCGACATCCTCGCGCATGGCCGCAGCCGCGCGCGGATGCCGCGTTCGCTGATCCTCGAGCCGACGCGCGAGCTTGCCGCGCAGGTCGCCGAGAATTTCGAGAAGTACGGCACCCACCACAAACTCAGCATGGCCCTCCTCATCGGCGGCGTACAGATGGGCGATCAGGTCAAGGCGCTGGAAAAGGGCGTCGACGTCCTCATCGCCACGCCCGGCCGCCTGATGGACCTGTTCGAGCGGGGCAAGATCCTGCTCACCGGCTGCAACATGCTGGTGATCGACGAGGCCGACCGGATGCTCGACATGGGGTTCATCCCCGACATCGAGAATATCTGCACCAAGCTGCCCGCCAACCGGCAGACGTTGCTGTTCTCGGCGACGATGCCGCCGCCGATCAAGAAGCTGGCCGACAAGTTCCTGTCGAACCCGAAGACGATCGAAGTGGCACGCCCCGCCTCGACCAACACCAACATCACCCAGCGGCTGGTGCCGGTGCCCAACAGCGCCTTCGGCAAGCGCGAGGCGCTGCGCCGCCTGCTGAGCGCCGAGGATGTTCGCACCGCGATCATCTTCTGCAATCGCAAGACGACGGTGCGCGAGCTCAACAAGAGCCTCAAGAAGCACGGCTATCGCTCGGCGGAGATCCATGGCGACATGGATCAGTCGTCGCGCATCGCCGAGCTGGACCGGTTCAAGGCGGGCGACGTCAACATCCTGGTGGCGTCGGACGTCGCGGCACGCGGGCTCGACATCAAGGGCGTGAGCCACGTCTTCAACTTCGACGCGCCATGGCACCCGGACGATTATGTCCACCGCATCGGCCGTACCGGCCGCGCGGGCGCGACCGGCACCGCCTACACGCTCGTCTCGAGCGCGGACGCCGAGGCGATCGAGAATATCGAGAAGCTGCAGGGCACCAAGATCGAGCGAATCGGCGAACTGCCCGCCGATGAGCCGAGGGAAGAGAAGAAGGGCCGCGGCAAGAAGGCCGACAAGCCGAAGTCGGACAAGAAGTCCGAGGACAAGCCGCGCAAGGAAGAGCGCTCGCCCGAGCCGCGCGAGGCCCGCAAGGACGAAGCGCGTCCGGAACCCCGCAAGGAAGAGCGCCGCCCCGAAGCGCGCGAACCGCGACGGGACGATCGTCCCCGCCGCGATCGCGACCGGCGTCGTGACGAGCGCGACGAGGGGCCGGACGAGGGCTGGAACGGCCCCGTTCCCGACTTCCTCAACTTCACCATACCTGCGTGAACACAGCCGAAGACGAGGATGACTTCCTCGACTTCACGCCCCTGCCCGCAGTCGAAAGTCCGTGCGTCAGCATCTGCCGCATGAAGGACGGGCTGTGCGAGGGCTGTAGCCGCACACTGGGTGAGATCGCCGAATGGTCCGCCGCGACCGACGATCGGCGTCGCGCTATTCTCGCACGGATCGCGTCCGCGCACGGCTAGTTCGCCGTGTCGGCCTCACCGCGTTTGATAAAGGTCAGGAATACGCGCAGATTCTCCGTGGGGTGGGTATTCTCGATCCCGTGCGCCACTTCCAGCGGCGTGTGGACATGGTCGCCCGCGACCACGGGAACGATCTGCCCGTCGATCTCCATCTGTCCCCGGCCGCTGATGATGTAGTAATATTCGTCGAACGCGCCCTCATTGTTGCGGTTGTCGAGGAAGTGGACATGCGTCCCCTCGCTCCCGCCGGGCGACAGATCGTAAATCAGGAAATGGGCAGGCTTCGGCGCACCGGCGAAGGGGAACATCTTGACCCCGCCCTTGCCTTTGCCGGCGTGGATCCCCTCTACCTCGATCATCCCCCGCGTCTCGCTGTCCTTGGCGTAGGCAGGTTTCGGGCGAGCATCGCCGTCCGCCGGCGTGGCGGCCAGCGCCCTCTGACTCAGCATCGCGAAACAAGTCCCGGCCGCAGCGAGAGCAGCGCGGCGACTAAGCTTGTCGTCCCCATTCATGGTCATCCGAACCTCCTGTCCGTCCAGGTCCCCCTCAACCGTGCGGCCGATGCGCGGCGAGCATGAGATCGGGTTCGGCCTTGCCGGTGCCGAGCGCCACGTCAGCGACATAGCGCCCCACCGCCGGTCCGTGCTTGAACCCGTGTCCGCTTCCGCCGCCGACGATCCACGCGTTGCCCCACACGGGATGCCGGTCGATCAGCAGATGACCATTATCCGTGTTCTCATACTGGCAGACCCGCGAGTCAGCGAGCGGACGGCGGGCCAGATCGGGAAAGCGCCGCGCGAGATACGCGCGGACATCCGCCAGAGCCTGATCGGTGATCCGGCGGTCGCCGCCGTCGGGATCGAATTTGGGGCCGTGCGTGTCGAGCGCGATCTTGAAGCCGCGCGCCTCGATATCAGGGAAGCCGTAGTGCAGGTCCTTGCTGCTGACATCGACCCATGCGGGCAGATTCGCGGCGTTAAACCGTGCGTCTCCGGGCGCGGGCGCGAAGAAGAATACGTCCTGGCGCGTCGGTACGATCCGGCCGCCGACCACTTCGGGAAACAGCTTAGGCAACCATGGACCGCAGGCGAAGACGAACTGGTCCGCGCGCAGCACCTCGCCGCCCGCTCCTGCGACCGCGTCGAGCGATGACCGGCCCGCGCGCGGCGGGTCGATCGCGACCTGGCGGAAGCTGCCGCCAGCCTTCACGTAATCACCGACCAAGGCCTGCACGCCATTGCGCGCCATCAACGCTCCCATAGTGGGCTGCATCACGCCTGCCGCGATCCCCGCGAAATCGATCTGAGGCCAGCGTTTCGTCATGTCCGACGCGGCGAGCTTGTCGATCGGGATGCCCAGCGCGCGCTGCATCGCGATGCTGCGGTCTATCTGGCTATGGTCCTGCGGATAGAGATAGAGCGCCCCGGTCTCGTGAAACAGCGGAGCCTGATGCCGCTTCGCCAGCGCCTGCCATTCGGCGAGCGATTCCCACGCCCAGCGGGTATAGAGCGCATTACCTGCATATTCGGTGCGGATCAGCCGCGTCTCTCCACCCGAGGAAGAGCGGTTGTGCGCCACGCCCCACGCATCGACCAGCAGCACCCGCTTGCCCCTGCTCAGCAGAGTCCACGCGGTCCAGGCACCAAAGACACCCGCGCCGATGACGATGAAGTCCCATTTCTCGCGCGGCAGCGCCTGCCGTGCCTTGGCCGGAGCGGCGGCCAGCCCGGCGG